>NZ_JBSFHA010000078.1:0-53031 GCF_053596855.1 Streptomyces sp. NPDC001617 | reverse complement strand
CCCTCCCGTTCTGGCCCCCCCCCTCCCTCGCGCCCGCCCCCCCAACCCGCGTGGGCGCCCCCCCCCGGCCCATTCGTGACTGCCGGTGTCCTAGCGCGCCTTCGGCCCACCCTTCGGCAGCTTCATACCCTTCGGCATCGGCCCCTTCGGGAGCGGCATGTTGCTCATCAGATCGCCCATCGCGCGCAGCCGGTCGTTGGTGGCCGTCACCTGGGGACCGGTCAGCACGCGCGGAAGCTTGAGCATCGTCGTCCGCACCTTCTTGAGCTCGGTCTGCCCCTCGCCCGCGCCGACGATGATGTCGTGCACCGGTACGTCCGCGACGATGCGGTTCATCTTCTTCTTCTCGGCGGCCAGCAGGCTCTTCACCCGGTTCGGGTTGCCCTCGGCCACCAGGACGATGCCGGCCTTGCCGACGGCCCGGTGCACCACGTCCTGGCTGCGGTTCATCGCCACCGCAGGAGTGGTGGTCCAGCCCCGGCCGATGTTGTCCAGCACGGCCGCAGCGGCGCCCGGCTGGCCCTCCATCTGTCCGAAGGCCGCCCGCTCGGCCCGGCGTCCGAAGACGATCGCCGCCCCGAGGAGGGCGAGCAGCAGGCCCAGGATCCCGAGATAGATGGGGTGACCGATCAAGAAGCCGATCGCGAGGAAAACACCGAAGATGCCGATGCCGACAGCCGCGAGTACAAGACCGATCTTCTTGTCGGCCTTGCGGGTCATCTTGTACGTCAGGGCGATCTGCTTCAGTCGCCCGGGGTTCGCAGCGGTGTCCGCTGCTGTGTCCTTCCTCGCCATGGCACGAAGTCTACGTGGCCCTGGAAGCGCCGACGACGGCAGTGCCGGGGAAGGGAGCGGGGTGGGTCAGGGACGGACGACGGTGACCTGGTCGAGGACGCGCTGCGCCTCCACCCGGTCCTTGGCGCGGCGGCGGTCCTCCAGGACGGAGGTCCAGGCGTTGCGGCGAGCGGTGCGCTGGCCGCTGCTCATGAGCAGCGACTCGACGGCACGGAGTGCATCGGTGAAGGACGGGATGGCGGTGGCGCGAACGGGCGCGGCCTGCATGATGGAGGTCCCCCTCGGGAATGGCGGCTCTGGTGAGTGGTGCACGGGGTGTACAGCCAGGGTCACTGATTGGTGTTACCAGGGCGTGACCGACCGGTCAAACACCAATGAAGCCTTGATACGCAGGGTCAAAACGCTGACGCGGCCCTGATGGTGCCCCCAGCTGCGAGGACGTCCAGGACCGCGTCAATCGGCCACTACCCGCCGGTAGTTACTTGTGCCCAGATTCACACGTTTGGAGTGGCACTCCGTGCCATCAGACCGCCTGCGAGGCGACGTACGCCCCGCGCTTCTCCACGGCCATCTGGTACAGCCGCCCGGCCCGGTACGAGGACCGCACCAGCGGACCGGACATCACCCCGGAGAAGCCGATCTGCTCGGCCTCCTCCTTCAGCTCCACGAACTCGTGCGGCTTCACCCAGCGCTCCACGGGGTGGTGGCGCACGGACGGCCTCAAGTACTGGGTGATGGTGACCAGTTCGCAGCCCGCCTCGTGCAGTTGCCTCAGCGCGTCGCCGACCTCCTCGCGGGTCTCGCCCATGCCGAGGATGAGGTTCGACTTGGTGACGAGGCCGTGGTCGCGGGCGGCCGTGATGACCTTCAGCGAGCGGTCGTAGCGGAAGCCGGGGCGGATGCGCTTGAAGATCCGGGGGACCGTCTCGACGTTGTGCGCGAAGACCTCGGGGCGCGAGGAGAAGACCTCCTCCAACTGCTCCGGGATCGCGTTGAAGTCGGGGGCGAGCAGCTCCACCTTGGTCCGCCCGGCCTCGCGCCCGGCGGTCTGCGCGTGGATCTGCCGGACCGTCTCCGCGTACAGCCAGGCGCCGCCGTCCTCCAGGTCGTCGCGGGCGACGCCGGTGATGGTGGCGTAGTTCAGGTCCATGGTGACCACGGACTCGCCGACGCGGCGCGGCTCGTCACGGTCGAGCGCCTCGGGCTTGCCGGTGTCGATCTGGCAGAAGTCGCAGCGCCGGGTGCACTGGTCACCACCGATGAGGAACGTCGCCTCGCGGTCCTCCCAGCACTCGTAGATGTTGGGGCAGCCGGCTTCCTGGCATACGGTGTGCAGCCCCTCGCTCTTCACGAGGTTCTGCATCTTCGTGTACTCGGGGCCCATTTTCGCCCGCGTCTTGATCCACTCGGGCTTGCGCTCGATGGGGGTCTGGGCGTTCCTGACCTCCAGGCGCAGCATCTTGCGTCCGTCCGGTGAGACTGCGGACACGTCGGCTCCCTGTGCTTCGATTCTTCGGCGCACACCAGAGTACGCCCGTGCTTACCAAGCCCTGCTTCAGGCCAACCCCGCCGCTGAGGGGCTGATTCCCGGTGTCAGGCGGAGGCCTTCTCGATCTCCCGCGGCCTCAGGTCCGCGTTCCCCAGTACGTCGGTCAAGTGCCGCTCGGCGACCGGCAGGACGTCGGCGATGGTCAGCTCGCGCCCCAGCTCGTACGCGAGGGAGGTGACGCCCGCGTCCCGGATGCCACAGGGGATGATCTTGTCGAAGTTGGATGTGTCCGGATTCACGTTCAGGGCGAAGCCGTGCATGGTGACGCCCTTGGCGACCCGGATGCCCATGGCGCAGATCTTGCGGTCCTCACGGCGCTGGCCGGCGTTGGAGGGGGCGTACTCGGGGCCGTTGAGACGGGGGTCGAACTCCTCGTCGGTCAGCCGGGGGTCGAAGTCGAGGGAGAGGCCGCCGAGGGCGGGGCGCTGTTCCACCGGGTCGCCCAGCACCCAGACGCCTGCCCGGCCCTCCACCCGGCTGGTCGCGACGCCGAACTCCGCACAGACGCGGATCATCGCCTCTTCGAGCCGGCGGAGGTGCGCGACCACGTCCACCGGACGCGGCAGCTTCTGGATCGGGTAGCCGACCAGCTGGCCCGGTCCGTGCCAGGTGATCTTGCCGCCGCGGTCCACGTCGATGACCGGGGTGCCGTCCAGGGGGCGTTCGTTGTCCGCGGTGCGCCGGCCGGCCGTGTACACCGGCGGGTGCTCCAGGAGCAGCACGGTGTCGGGGACCTCGTCCGCGAACCGCGCCGCGTGCACCCGGCGTTGCTCGTCCCAGGCCGCCTGGTAGTCCACGGCCTCGGAGCCGAACCCCATGCGGACGAACCGCAGCTCACTCACGGCAAGCGCCTCCCTAGAAGGTCGTAAGGCACGAAACGTGCCTACGCCACTGTACGACCGACCGTCTCGCGTCAGCCCCGGGGTCAATCCTCACACGATCGGATGAACGAGCGTCGAAATGTGCGACCGGGTGCTCACTCTCCGCTACATTCGCGCCGTTCACAGAGGCCATAAGGGCTGCTCACAGGCAATCCGGGCACCCGGACGCCGTAACGGCGCCAGGACGGCCCGAAAGGCAGGAGACCGCACCGCAGATGACGGAACGACCCGCGCAGCGCACTCCCAACCGACAGCTCGCCGCGCTCATCGCAGAAGCGGGATTCTCCAACGCGGGGCTCGCCCGTCGCGTGGACCAACTCGGTCTCGAACACGGGCTTGATCTGAGATACGACAAGACGTCCGTGACCAGGTGGCTGAGAGGACAGCAGCCCCGCGGCACGACCCCCGCCCTCATCGCCGAGGTCTTCACCCGGCGGCTCGGGCGCCGGCTCACCGCCCAGGACCTGGGGCTCGACGCGTGCGCTCCCGTCTACGCCGGGCTGGAGTTCGCCGCGACGCCCGAGGAGGCCGTCGACATCGTCGGTGGGCTGTGGAGGAAGGACTCCGGCTCGCATGCCGAGCTCCGCAAGATCGCGTTCACCCCGGCGGGTCTGGTGGTGCCCAGCCGGGACTGGCTGATCGGCCGCGCCGACGACAAGGTGGCCCGTGGCGAGCAGCCGGTCAAGGTTCCGGCGCAGGGCCGCCCGGTCGTCCCGCGCCAGCGCGGCACGGGCGGGCCCGGCCAGAGGGTCACCGGCGGCGACATCGCCGCGCTCCGCTCGGTCGGCGAGCTCTTCCGCACCCTCGACAACATGTACGGCGGCGGACACGCCCGGCAGGCCCTGGTCCGGTATCTGGAGCACGAGTGCGAGCCGATGCTGCGGGGCACCTACGGCGAGCAGACCGGCCGGAAACTGTTCGCGGCCGCGGCGGATCTGACGCGGCTCGCGGGCTGGACGTCGTACGACATCGCGGCGCACGGGCTGGCGCAGCGGTACTTCGTGCAGTCGTTGCGGCTCTCGCAGGCGGCGGGGGACCGGGCGTACGGCTCGTACGTGCTGGTCACCATGAGCCGGCAGGCCGTCTATCTCGGGCACGGGCGGGAGGCCGTGCAGCTGGCGCGGGTGGCGCAGCAGGGTGCCGGGACGAACGCGCCGCCCGTCGTGCAGGCGCTGTTGCACGCGGCCGAGGCACGGGGGCACGGGGTGCTGGGGGAGGTGCGCAACTGTACGGGGTCGCTGGTCCGGGCCGAGCGGGCCCTGGAGACGGCCCGCTCGGGGGACGAAGTGCCGTACTGGGCGCGGTTCTTCGACGAGGCGCAGTTGGCGGACGAGTTCGGGCATGCGCATCGGGATCTGCAGCAGTTCCGGGCGGCGGCGCAGCACGCCGAGCGCTCGCTGCAGTTGCAGGCGCCCGCGTATGCGCGTAGTCGGCTGTTCTGTCGGGTGGTGCTGGCTTCCGCCCGGTTGGGGTTGGGTGAGTTGGACCAGGCGTGTCAGTTGGGGGCGGAGGCGGCGGGGGCCGCTGCGGAGATGCGGTCCGTGCGGGCGGTCGAGTATGTGAAGGACTTCGAACGCCGGTTGGAGCCGTACAAGGATTCGGCGCCGGTGAGGGGGTATCGGGACAAGGTGGCGGCGCTTCATTAGCAACCCACCACGCGGCGCGTTTCAGGCGGCCTCGGCTGTGGTGACGGGGTCGGCCCGGTGCATCGAACCTGCCGCGCCCAGGTCCGTGAGGATCGCTGTCGCCGCCCTGTGGGCCGAATGCAGGGCTCCCTGGACCGTGCTGGTGTCCCTGTGGTCGCCGCAGACGTAGAGGCCTGCCAGGAGGCGTACCGGACGGCGTAGGTCGTGGGGTGGGCGCATGGCGGGGACCGCTTCGGGGGTGTGGTGGACGGCGAGGGTTTCCCAGCGGCGCGTGGAGGTGCCGTAGAGGCGGGAGAGGTGGGTGCGTACGGCGGTTTCGAGGTCGGGTGGGGGAGGGCCCAGGACCGTGGACGAGATGAGTGCCCGCCCTTCGGGGGCGCGGGTCGGGTCCACCTCGCTGATCACCGCCGTGTGGGCCACCGGGCCGCCGCGGTCCGCGTCGAGGAGCAGGGAGGCTCCGGTCGTCGGCGGCTCGTCCGTCGTGTGGTGGACGACCGTGAGCTGGTGGAAGTCGGGTACGCGCAGGCCCGGCAGCAGTTCGGCCGCGGCCCTCGCGTCGGTCGCCAGCAGCACTGCCCGGCAGCGGATCTCGCCGTGCTCCGCGGTCGTCACCGAGTTGGTGGAGACCGAGGTGACCCGGACCCCGGTGTGTACGGTCCCCGGCGGCAGCGCCCGTGCCAGCAGCTCCGGCAGCGTCTCGGCGCCGCCTTCCGGCAGACACAGCCGCCCGCCGGCGAAGGCCCGCAACGCGAGGTCGGCGCACCGGCTGGACGTCGTCAGCTCCGGGTCGCAGAGGAGAGCGGCGAGCAGCGGGCGCAGGAAGCCGTCGACGGCGCGTGCGGGAATGCCGCGTGCGGCGAGGGCCTGGCCGGCCGGCAACTCCGGCCGGGACAGCAGCCGTTCGACCGGCATCGACGCGAGGCGCACCAGCGCCGCCCCGAGTCGCGCCTGATCGACGGCGGTACCCAGCGGGGCCCCGGTCCGCGCCCGAGGAGCGGCCGCCACACCCCCCTGACCCCACGGCCCGGAGACAAACCGAGGCACACCGGCAAGCCCCTTCGACACAGCAGCCGGCCAGGGAACCCCACCGAGCCCCTTCACGCCGCCGTTGGCCGAACCGACGCTTCCGCGCCTCTTCGCGCCGCCGTTGGCCGCCTCTGCGCTTCCGCGCCTCTTCGCGCCGTTGTTGGCCGCCTCTGCGCTTCGGCGCCTCTTCGCGCCGTTGTTGGCCGCCCCTGCGCTTCCGGGAGTCTTCGCGCTGCTGTTGGCCGACCCCGCGCCTCCTGGTGCCTTCGCGCTGCTGTTGGCTGCCCCTGCGCTTCCGGGAGTCTTCGCGCTGCTGTTGGCCGACCCTGCGCCTCCTGGTGCCTTCGCGCTGCTGTTGGCTGCCTCTGCGCTTCCGCGTGCCTTCGCGCTGCTGTTGGCCGAACCGATGCTTCCGGGTGCCTTCGCGCTGCTGTTGGTCGCCTCTGCGCTTCCGTTTGCCGACCCCGAGCCTCCGCGCCCCCTCGCGCCGCCGTTCGCCGACCCCGAGCCTCCGCGCGTAGGTGTCCCGCCCGCGGGAGACCCCGCGCTTCCGCGCCCCTTCGCTCCGCCCGTCGGCGTCCCCGCGTCCCCGCGCTCCTTCACCCCGTTCGTCGGCGACACCTCACCCTCGCGCCCCTCCGCTTCGACGATCGGCGGCGCCTGTCCCGCGCGCCCTTCCGCCCCGCCAGTCGGCCATGGCATGGCGCTGCGTGTGTCCGCCCCCGTCCCGGACGTCGGCCGCGTCGCGCTCGCACGCCTCTGCGCGGAAGTGAGTCGACGTCCGGCCGCTCGGCCCTTCGGCGCGGCCCCCGATCCCGGCTCGGCCCCGCGGCTCCGCGTCCCCGCTGCCGCCCCCGTAGCGCGAGGGGCGCTCGCCAGAGCGCGGACCGCGTGGAGTGCGCCCCGTGCGCCCCCCGCACCCGCCATGGTCCCCGCCCGGTGGTGTCGTCCGTCGCTGTGCAGCAGGACTCCCGGGGTGAACGGGCTCAGGACGAGGGCGTCGAGGCCGGGTGCGCGGCGCAGTTCGGGATACGCCATGGACAGCAGTTGTCCGATGCGGTCGAGCCGGAAGCCGTCGACCTTCTCGGTCGACATGCGGCCACCGACCCATGGGGCGGCCTCCAGGACCGCGGTCGTCACTCCTGCGCTGGTCAGCCGGTGCGCCGCGGAGAGCCCGGCGACCCCGGCTCCCACGATCACGACATCCACCTGGTACGCGGGCTCAAGCACGTGCCCCTCCTCGAGGTTGCGCGGCCGGTGGAGACGTCATGCCCCCAACTGCCTCCGGGGATACCCGAGTTCGGGTCGAGGGTAGGGCGGTGACCGGTCAAGGACAGTCGCGCATGCACAGGGCACGGTCGCACAGCGGTCGCATACGGTCAGAGTGCGGCTCTGATCGCTCCCTCGATGTCCGGGAACGCGAACGTGAACCCCGACTCCAGCAGCCGCTCCGGCAACACCCGCGCGCTGCCCAGCACATCCCCGGCCATCTCGCCGAGCGCGGTCCGCAACACCGGTGCCGGCACGGCGAAGAGCGTCGGCCGGTGCAGCACCCGTCCCATCGCCGCGGTGATCTCACGGTTCGTCAGGGGGGTGGGGGCGGTGAGGTTGAACGGGCCGGACAGACCCTCCGTGTCCATCAGGTGCCGGATCGCCGCCACCTCGTCGTGCAGCGAGACGTACGACCAGTACTGCCGCCCGTCGCCCATACGCCCGCCAAGGCCCGCCTTGAAGAGCGGGAAGAGCCTGGCCCAGGCCCCGCCCTGCCGGGACACCACCAGCCCCGTCCGCGCGAACACGGTCCGTACGCCCGCCTCCCGCGCCGGCGCCGCCGCCCCCTCCCACTCCACGCACAGCTCGGGCAGGAAGCCGGACCCGTGCGGCGCACTCTCGTCGACGGTCCGGTCGCCGGTCTCGCCGTAGAACCCGATCGCGCTGCCGTTCACGAACACCCGCGGCTTCTCGTCCAGCGCCGCGACCGCCTCCGCCAGCGCCTTCGTGCCGAGCACCCGGCTGCTCCGGATGCGTGTCTTGTACGCCTCCGTCCAGCGCCGGTCGCCCACCCCCGCGCCCGCGAGGTTCACCACGGCGTCGCACCCGGCGAGCCCGCGCGCGTCCACCCGCCCGGCCTCCGGGTCCCAGCGGATCTCGTCGGCGCCCCGGGGCTCCCGGCGCACCAGCCGCACCACCTCGTGCCCGTCGGCGACAAGGGACCGCACCAGGGCGTCACCGATCAGACCGGACGCACCGGCCACCACGACTCGGGAAGAAATCATGAGGCCATTGTGCTCGGTGGACTCATAAGGTGGCGGTCATGCCGGTTCCGCACATACGCCACGCCACCCTCGACGACGAGGACGCGCTGGGCCTCCTCGACCGGGTCACCTGGTCCACCCTGCACGCCGTGGCGCCCCGCCCCCAGCCGCCGTACGAACCCTTCTTCGACGACCGTTTCGGCCCCCGCGACCATCTGGTCGCCGAGCTCGACGGTGCCGTCGTCGGCTATGTCCGGCTGGGCTTTCCGACGCCCCTCGCCGCCAACCGCCACGTCCGCCAGATCCAGGGCCTGGTCGTCGCGGAGGAGGCGCGCGGGCTGGGGGTCGGCCGGGCGCTGCTGCGGGCCGTGGGCGACGAGGCCCGCCGCCAGGGCGCACGCCGGCTGACTCTGCGCGTCCTCGGCCACAACACCCCGGCCCGGGGGCTCTACGAGTCCGAGGGTTTCGTGGTGGAGGGCGTGCTGCCCGAGGAGTTCCTTCTCGACGGCGCGTACGTGGACGACGTCTTCATGGGACGCAGTCTCTGACCTGCTCGGCCCGACAGTTCACGCAGACGGCGGACGGCCGGCCCGGCGGGGGAGCCCGGCCCGAGAGGGGTTGGGCACTACGACGTGATGAGGTCGCCCGTGTCCACCGCCGCCGTCGAGTTCGCCGCGCGCCGGGCGTCGGAGGAGACCTCGGCCGCCGTCAGGACGTAGCCGGTCTCGTTGTCGGAGGTCGAGCGGGCGAAGACGACGCCGTAGACCTGGCCGCCGGTGGTCAGCAGCGGGCCGCCGGAGTTGCCGGGGCGGACGGTGGAGCGGATCGAGTAGATCTCGCGGGTCACCGTGGCGTCGCTGTAGATGTTCTGGCCGGTGGCACGGACCCGGCCCGCGACGGTCGCCGCCTGGAGGTTGAGGTCGCCGTCCTGCGGATAGCCGGCGACCACCGCGGAGTCGCCGCGCTCGGCAGTGTCGTCGAACTTCAGGATCGGCGCGCTCAGGCCGGGCACATACAGCACGGCGACGTCCTTGTCCGGGTCGAAGAGCACCACCCGTGCCTCGTACGACCGTCCGACCCCGCCGATCCGGACGCTCGGGTCGTCGATGCCGGCCACCACGTGCGCGTTGGTCATCACATGCTCGGACGCGTACACGAACCCGCTGCCCTCGCGGCCCTGGTTGCCGGCGACACCCTCGATCTTCACGGTGCTCAGCTTGGCGGAGTCGGTGGCGCGGGCGGTGACGCTGTCGCCGGTGGGCTTGGCCACGCGGGCCGTCGACTCGTTCTCGAACGGGTTGAAGACCTGCGGGAAGCCGGCCTGGGTGAGGGCCGAGGTGGCCCGGGAGAACCAGGTCGGGGTCGTCTCCGGCATGAGGTTCTGCACGGCACCCAGCAGCGTCGAGTCCCGGATCGCGGTCGTGACCAGCGGCGACGACGACGCGCCGAGCACGCTCGCGGCGACCCACGCGACGATCAGCACGGCGACCGAGTTGGCGGCGGCCCCGCCGACACCGTCGGCCAGCCTGAGCGGCCCTCTCTCTATCTCCCTGCGCAGCTTGAGCGCCAGCCGCCCCGCCAGTTCGTGCCCCACGACCGCCGGGACCAGCACCGTCAGCACCGCGGTGACCGTCGCCCGGGTGGTCCCCGCCGTCACCAGGTCCATCATCCACGGCAGCACCCACACGCCGACGACCGCGCCGCCCACGAAACCGGCGAGCGAGACACAGCCGGCGACCAGTCCGCGCCGGTAGCCGGATGCCGCGTAGGCCAGAACCACCAGCATGAGCAGGATGTCGAGCAGGTCCACAGAGCCGCCTTTCTCTTCAGACCCCTTAGTACGCGCGGGACGGGCCCGATGATCAGCACCGGCACGCCCCCGTGAGCGCGAGCGTGCCCGTTCCCCCGATCACTCGGAAAAACGTCGCGGACCAGGACGATGGTTCCACCGGGTGGCACAGCACACATCGCGGGCGGAGCGAATCCGGCCGAGAGTGGGCGTATGCGTGTCCGAAGATCGCGGTGGGCGCCGCCGGCCCGGCCTGCCGGGCGGAGCCGTCCGCTGCCCCGGCCCGCCCGTGTGCTGTTCGCCTGTCTCCCCGGTCTCGCCGCCGTCGTCGGGCTCGTCCTGTGCGTGGACGGTGTCGAGCACACCAGCACGGCCCGGTCCGGTCGGCCCGCGGCCGTCGTCACCCGGCCCGCCTCCGCCCCGCACTCCGCCCCCAGGCCCCGTATCGTGCCGCGGTCGGCCTGGCTGGACGACCTCGCCCGGCACGCTCAGCCGCCCCCGCGCTACGACGACAAGGTCGTCGCCGTCTTCGTCCACCACACCGACTCGCCCAACGGCTACGACTGCGCCGACGCACCCCGCATCATCCGCTACCTCTACGCGGGCCAGACCGGCGCCCGGAACTGGGACGACATCGGCTACAACTTCCTCGTCGACCGCTGCGGCACCATCTACGAGGGGCGCGCGGGCGGCGTCGACCGCCCCGTCACCGGCGCCCACACCCAGGGCTTCAACCACCGCACGACCGGCATCGCCGCCCTCGGCACCTTCACGGCGGGCGTCCCCGTCCCGCAGGCCATGACCGACGCGATCGCGGCGCTGGCCGCCTGGAAGCTGGGCCTGGCCGACGTCGACCCGCGCTCGAAGGCCCGCCTCACCTCCAGCAACAGCCTCAGCCGCTACCGCGCCGGCACCACGGCCCTGCTCCCCGCCCTCGCGGGCCACAGGGACGGCTTCATGACGAACTGCCCCGGAGCCGCCCTCGCCGCCCGCCTCCCGCAGATCAGGGACCTGGCGGCACGGCTGCAGAGCAGGACGCCGTAAGACGCCTCAGAACTTCTCCGGACTCCTGTCACATCCGTGTGCGCCCGCGCGTCAGTGCTGCGAAGAGGCCGACCAGGCCATGACGAAGGAGAGCAGCCATGACGAAGACCTCCATCTCCCGGATGCCGAACCCGGGCGAGTTCGTGCCCGAACTGAGCGACATCAGCGCCGCCCTCTTCCGGGCCACCGGCAACCGCTCGGTGCCGCGCACCACGATGAACCTCGTCCACCTGCGCGCCGGGCAGATCGTCGGCAACACCTATCTGACGATCCTGAACACCGGTTTCCTGCGCAAGGCCGGGGAGTCCGAGGAGCGCATCACCGCCGTCTCCTCCTGGACGGACGCCCCGTACTTCACCGACGCCGAGCGCGCCGCCCTCGCCCTGGTGGAGGCCACCCTCCAGCCCGCCCCGCCCGGCAAGGAGCGGGTCTCCGACGAGCTGTACGCCGAGGCGGCCAGGCACTACGACGAGAAGGCGCTGGCCACCCTGACCATCGCGATCGGCCAGATCAACTTCTTCATCGCCCTGGCGGTCATCGGCAAGCCCCAGCCGGTCAGCTCCCTGGCGGACGAGCAGTGGGACTGACCGCCCCGTCCGTCAAGAGCCGTGGGCAAGCGGCGGTAGACCCGTATGCGGCACCCGCCCCCGTCCTCACCGCCGCCCGAGGTACATCCGCACCGCCCGCTGCAACACCTTGCCCTGGCTCCCCACCGGCCGTTCCCACTCCCCGAGGTACTCCACCGCCCGGCCGCCCGCCCCGGTCTTGAAGCGCAGTCGGCCCAGCAGACGGTCCTCGGTGAGGGTCGGGGTGATGGAGCGCAGGTCGTAGGTCTCGGCGCCCGCCGCGCGCGCGTCGCACAGCATCCGCCACAACAGGGCGCTGGAGGGCCGCAGTTCACGGCCCTGGCGGCCGGACGCGGCGTACGAGTGCCAGGCCCGGGAGCCGACGTTGATCATGAGGGCCGCGGAGAGCACGAAGCCGTCGTACTCGGCGAGATAGAGCCGCAGCCGGTCGTCGTCCTCGGCGTTGAGGGCCTTCCACATGCGCTGGAAGTACTCCAGCGGGCGGGCCTTGAAGCCGTCGTGGGCGGCGGTCACGGTGTACAGGCGGTGGAAGTCGGGGAGGTCGGCGGCCGAGCCCCAGGAGACCCGGACGCCCGCCCGCTCCGCCCGGCCGAGCGACTGCTCCCAGTGCGGGGCGAGGCCCTCGCGCAGGTCGTCCACCGACCGGTCCGCCAGCGGGACGTGCCAGCCGTAGCGCGGTTGGCCGAGGCCGAATCCGCTGCTCTCGTCCTCCGCGCACCGCCGCCACCCGAGCCGCGTCAGCTTCTCGGCGGCGTCCAGCGCGAACCCGTCGATACCGGCCGCCGGAAGGTCGTGCAGATGCCGTACGTCGGGATCGGCGATCCCCGCCGTGACGGTGGCCGCGTCCCAGTGCCGTACGACGACGGGCGGTCCGATCCGCACCGCGAACGCCCCGCGCTCCGCGACATGTGCGACGAGCGGATCCAGCCAGCGTTCCAGCCGCGGGTTCCACCAGTCGATGTCGGGGCCGTCGGGGAGGTAGGCGAGGCAGCGTCGGGTCCCCGGCAGTGGCCGGTACAGCACCAGTGCCACCGCGACCAGCAGCTTCCCCTCGAACCAGCCGACGCTCTCCGCCGTCCAGTCGGGCTTCACATCGCCCCACTCGGGAATCTGCAGATGGCTGGCGTCGGGGTACAGCCGAAGATGCGCGAGGTGTTCCTCGCGCGTGATCTCCCTGACGTACGGGCTGGTCATGGCCTCACAGGTTTCTCGTAGCCGCCTCATGGAGCTTCCCGAGACGCCGCCCCTATCGTCAGGCACACGCACTGACCGAAGGTGGGGAAGAAGTGAACAGTCACAGCATCACCGCGCACAAGACCGACGGCCGGACCCGGACCGTGTTCGGCCCCTGGGCGGCGCTCTGCGCGGCCGCCGCCGTCATCCTGGGGCCGGCCGCCGTCACCGCGTCCGCGCTCGACCAGGCCAACGCGGCCCCGATGCACCACGCGGTGAAGGCGGAGCAGACGCAGGCCTACATCCCCTCGGACACCACCCGTCGGCGCGCCGCTGCGGTCTGAGCCGTCACCGAGGGTCGCCGGTCAGGCCGAGGAACTGCTCGCCGGACGGATCGACGTCCACCCCGAGCCCGTTCATGAGACCGGCCAGCATGACGTAGTAGCCGACCGTCGTGACGATCTCGACGACCTGCCGGTCGGTGAAGCGGGCGCGGAGAGCCGCCAACACGCCCTCCGACAGGGTGTGTCGGGCCACCAGCTCGAAGGATGCCGCCACCGCGGCCGACTCCGAGGCGTCGAACTCCGGCCCGTCGGACCGTCGTTCGGCGACAGCCGCCAACTGCTCCGGTGTGTTACCGGAGTTGAGCGCGATCGGCCGGTGCTGCACCGCCTCGTAGGCGCACTCCGTGCCGGCGGCCACCGCCATGATCACCAGCTCGCGCAGCCGGACGGACAGGGTCGACTCCGTGAGGACCGCGAGGCCCAGGTCGATCGCCGTGTCCGTCAGGGGCGGGGCGTGGGAGAGCATCCGGAAGGCGTTGAGCGGCACGGGAAGCTTCGCGACACCGGCGGCTTGCCGCTCCGGATACGGAATGCGGGCCATGATCCCCCTTGTCGAGTGGCCGTACTGATGTCGAGCGGCCGCAGCGGACGTCAGTCCCTGAACCGTTCCCACAGCTTCGGATACCGCTCCGCCAGCACCCGCTCGTTCTCGAGGTCGATCGGCGTGCCCTCCGGCTCGGCGGCCGCGGGCGCGATGCCCAGGTCGGGTGCCACGGCACCGGTGAGCTGCTCGTACGCCTCGTCCGCCGCGTACCCCAGCTCCTCCCCGTCGCCGTCGATCTCCTCGTCGAAGTCGTCCAGGAGGTCGGCCAGCGAGTCGGGATGGTGCACGGCACCCTCGTAGACCTCGCGCCCCTGTCCGATCAGCCAGCAGCGGAAGAAGTCGAAGGCGTCGTCGCTGGCCCCGTCGAGCAGCACCCAGGCGGCGCCCCACAGGTCCCAGCTGTACGCGCGGTTGTAGCGGGCCTCGAAGTGACGGGCGAAGTCCAGGACCGTCTCCGGGTCGAACTCCAGGAGCCGCTCCACGAGCAGGTCGGCCTGCTCCTCGGGGTCGCCCTCGGCGGCCTCGCGGGCGGCGTCCACCAGCTCCCAGAACTCCGACTCTTCCATCACGGGTCCAGCATCGGGCCTGGGCGGGTGGGGCGCACGTGGAGTGCGGCGGATTGTTATGTCCCGTACAGAGCGGCCAGCCGTACGGCATCGCTCACGAAGCGCGCCCGCAGGCTCTCCGGCGCCAGCACCTCCACCTCCGGTCCCAGCCCCGCGAGCTGCTCGTGCGCGACCTTCTCGGACTCCACCGGCAGGGTCACCGTCACCCACCCGTCCCCGTCCGCACCGCCCGCGGCCGCCAGCGCCTCCCGGGCGGCGGCGGGATCGACGGCGTACGGAAGTCTTCGCGCCCCGTCCTGCGAGACCCGTACGACGACCTGGGCCCGCAGGATCGACCGTGCGAACTGCTCGGCCCGCTCCTCCCAGAAGGCGGGGAGCGCGAAGCCCTCGTCGCGCTCGAACCGATCCTCGGAGGCCTCGACGGCCACGAACCGGTCGATCCGGTAGACGCGGAAGGAGCCGGGATCGGGGAGCCGCGCGCACAGGTACCAGACGCCCGCCTTCAGCACGAGGCCGTACGGCTCCAGCTCCCGCTCCACCTCGCTCTCGCCCCTGCGATAGCGGGCGGTGACCCGACGGTCGTCCCACACCGCGTCCGCGACGGCGGGCAGCAGCTCGGGTGCCTTCGGCGCGGTGAACCAGTTGGGCGCGTCGAGATGAAAACGCTGGGACGCGATGTGGGAGGCGTCCCGCAGCGATGGCAACAGCGCCGCCGACACCTTCAGCCGGGCGGCGGAGGCGGCGTCCTCCAGACCCATCTCACGCAGGGCCCCGGGTACGCCGCTCAGGAAAAGCGCCTCGGCCTCACTCCTCGCCAGCCCGGTCAGCCGCGTCCGATACCCACCGATCAGCCGGTACCCACCGGCCCGCCCCCGGTCCGAGTACACCGGAACCCCCGCCTCCGACAGCGCCTGGGCATCCCGGGTGATCGTCCGCTCGGACACCTCCAACTCCCGCGCCAGCTCGGCGGCGGTCATGGAGGGCCGGGACTGGAGGAGCAGCACCATCTTGATGAGGCGGGCAGCGCGCATACCGCCATGATGCCGGGGGCGGGCGGGTGCGGGTCCGCTGTGGCCGGTCGCGCCCCCGCCCCGTGGGCGCGACCAGCCCCCATGCACCCGCGGCCGAACTACAACCCGTACCGCTCCCGGGCCTCCTTCACCGCCGTCGCCTTCACCTCGCCGCGCCTGGCCAGCTGGGCCAGGGCCGCCACGACGATCGACTGGGCGTCGACGCCGAAGTGGCGGCGGGCGCCCTCGCGGGTGTCGGAGAGGCCGAAGCCGTCGGCACCGAGCGAGGAGTAGTCCTGCTCGACCCACTGCGCGATCTGGTCCGGCACCTGGCGCATGTAGTCGGAGACCGCGAGCACCGGCCCGTCGGCACCGTGCAGCGCCTGCCGGACATACGGCATCCGCTCCTCGCCGCGCAGCAGGGCCGCGTCGGCCTCCAGCGCGTCGCGCCGCAGCTCCGTCCAGGAGGTCGCCGACCAGACGTCGGCCGCCACGCCCCACTCCTCGGCGAGCAGCTTCTGCGCCTGAAGCGTCCAGTGGATCGCCGTGCCGGAACCCAGCAGCTGGATGCGCGGGGCGTTGGCGGCGGCCACGTTCAGACCCGCCGACTCCGCCGTGTTGAAGCGGTACAGGCCCTTGACGATGCCCTCGTCGATGCCCGGGACGGACGGCTTGGCGGGCTGCGGGAGCGGCTCGTTGTAGACGGTGAGGTAGTAGAAGACGTTCGGGTCCTCGCCCGGCGCCGCCTCGCCGTACATGCGGCGCAGACCGTCCTTGACGATCGCCGCCACCTCGTACGCGAACGCCGGGTCATAGGTGAGGGCGGCCGGGTTGGTCGCGGCGATGACCGGCGAGTGACCGTCGGCGTGCTGCAGGCCCTCGCCCGTCAGGGTCGTACGGCCGGCGGTCGCGCCGACGAGGAAGCCGCGGCCGAGCTGGTCGCCGAGCTGCCACATCTGGTCGGCCGTGCGCTGCCAGCCGAACATCGAGTAGAAGATGTAGAACGGGATCATCGCCTCGCCGTGCGTCGCGTAAGCGGTCGACGCGGCGATGAAGTCGGCCATCGAACCGGCCTCGGTGATCCCCTCGTTGAGGATCTGGCCGTTCTTGGCCTCCTTGTAGTACATGAGCTGGTCGCGGTCGACCGGCTCGTACGTCTGGCCCTTGGGGGAGTAGATCCCGAGCGACGGGAACAGCGACTCCATACCGAAGGTGCGCGCCTCGTCGGGGACGATCGGCACCCAGCGCCTGCCCGTCTCCTTGTCGCGGACCAGGTCCTTGATGAGCCGGACGAAGGCCATGGTGGTGGCGACGTTCTGGGAGCCGGAGCCCTTGTCGAAGGAGGTGAAGGCCTTCTCGGCGGGGGCGGGCAGGGGCGCGAGTGCGTGCGTACGACGAGCGGGGGCCGGGCCGCCGAGGGCCGCGCGGCGCTCCTGGAGGTACCGGACCTCGGGGGAGTCGGCGCCGGGGTGGCCGTAGGGCACCACACCGTCGACGAAGTCGCTGTCCTTGATGGGGAGTTCGAGCAGGTCACGCATCTGCTTGAACTCGTCCACCGTCAGCTTCTTCATCTGGTGGTTGGCGTTCTTCGACGCGAAGCCCTCGCCGAGGGTGAAGCCCTTGACGGTCTGGGCCAGGATCACGGTCGGCGCGCCCTTGTGGTCCACGGCCGCCTTGTAGGCCGCGTACACCTTGCGCGCCTCGTGACCACCACGGGACAGGTGGAAGCACTCGAGGATCTTGTCGTCGCTCAGCAGCTTCGCCATCTCGACCAGCGCGGGGTCGGCCCCGAAGAAGTCCTGGCGGATGTAGGCCGCGTCACGGGTCTGGTACGTCTGCACCTGCGCGTCCGGCACCTGGCGGAGCCGTCGCACGAGCGCGCCCGTGGTGTCGAGCCGGAACAGCTCGTCCCAGGCGGAGCCCCACAGCGACTTGACGACGTTCCAGCCGGCGCCGCGGAACTGGGCCTCCAGCTCCTGCACGATCTTGAAGTTCGCGCGCACCGGGCCGTCGAGGCGCTGCAGGTTGCAGTTGATGACGAAGGTGAGGTTGTCGAGGCCCTCGCGGGAGGCGAGTGCGAGTGCCGCGGTCGACTCCGGCTCGTCCATCTCCCCGTCGCCGAGGAAGGCCCAGACGTGGGACTGGGAGACGTCCTTGATGCCGCGGGCGGTGAGGTACCGGTTGAAGCGCGCCTGGTAGATCGCCGACAGCGGGCCGAGACCCATGGAGACGGTCGGGAACTCCCAGAGCCAGGGGAGGCGGCGCGGGTGGGGGTAGGACGGCAGGCCGTCGCCGCCCGACTCGCGGCGGAAGTTGTCGAGGTGCTGCTCGGTCAGCCGGCCGTCGAGGAAGGCGCGGGCGTAGATGCCGGGGGAGGCGTGGCCCTGGATGTAGAGCTGGTCGCCGCTGCCGTCCCCCTCCTTGCCCTTGAAGAAGTGGTTGAAGCCGGTCTCGTAGAGCCAGGCCGCGGAGGCGAAGGTGGCGATGTGGCCGCCGACGCCGTATTTGGAGCCGCGCGTCACCATCGCGGCCGCGTTCCAACGGTTCCACGCGGTGATGCGGCGCTCCATCGCCTCGTCACCGGGCACGCCCGGTTCGGCGGCGGTCGGGATGGTGTTGACGTAGTCCGTCTCGAGGAGCTTGGGCAGCGCGATGCCGTTGCCCTCCGCGCGCTCCAGCGTTCGGCGCATCAGGTACGCGGCACGGTGCGGGCCCGCCGCCTTGGCGACCGCGTCGAGGGAGGCCTGCCATTCGGCGGTCTCCTCGGGGTCCCGGTCGGGGAGCTGGTCGAGCTCGCTCGGCTGGATGGCGTTGGGGTCGGTCATGTCGCCGCCTTCCTCAGTCGAAGGGGGTTCCCTCACAGGTAAGGGTTCGGGGGTGCCCTTGGTCTTTGGCAGGACAGGGCGGGGGCCGCGGTGCTGTGACACCTTGCGGCTGCCGCCGCGTGGCCCGTCGGCGACAATAACTCCCTGATCGATGATCGATCAAAGGGTTGAGGGGCAAAACTTCTCGATTGCGAGAAAGTAGGCACGGGGTGTCTTTCGGGCGGGCACCCGGTGCCGCGTCTTTGAGGGGTTTCCGCAGGTGAGCGGGGCAGCGCTCAGGCTCGCGGCGCGCAGCCCAGCACGTGTGCCTTGACCAGTTCCGCGATACGAGGGTCCCGGCGCCGGAACGCCTGCACCAGCTCCTCGTGCTCCTCCGCGTACGACTGCTGAACGGTTCCCAGCCAGCGGATCGACAGTGCCGTGAAGACCTCGATGCCCAGGCCCTCCCAGGTGTGCAGCAGCACGGAGTTGCCCGCGGCCCGCACCAGCTCCCGGTGGAAGCCGACCGTGTGCCGCACCTGCCCCGTCCCGTCGGACTCCCGGTCGGCCTCGTACAGCGCGGCCACATGCGGCTCCAGCGCCGAGCAGTCCTGCGCCAGCCGCTCCGCCGCCAGCTCCGCCGCGATCGCCTCCAGGCCGGCCCGGACCGGATAGCTCTCCTCCAGGTCGGCCGCCGTCAGGTTCCGCACCCGGACGCCCTTGTTCGGCGCCGACTCGATCAGCCGCAGCGACTCCAGCTCGCGCAGGGCCTCCCGCACCGGCGTCTGGCTGACCTCCAGCTCGGTCGCGATCCGCCGCTCCACGATCCGCTCGCCCGGCTTCCAGCGCCCGCTGACGATCCCCTCCACGATGTGCTCGCGGATCTGTTCGCGCAGCGAGTGGACGACGGGCGCGGTCATGAGGGCTCCTCGTAGCGAGGGGCCGTGCGGCCCCCGGGGGCGTTTGACGTTTAGACAATAAGGCCGCAGACGCCCCCAGGAGGGGCGCACGGGGGCGCTTTCATGCAGGTGAGACGAGACTTACACGCTCTGCAGAGCGGCACCCCCTGTAAAGACCCGTACCGGGCCCGACGCGGAGCCGTCACCGCCGTGTCACCGGCGAAACCCCGCGGGTCCACCCGGTGTCGCGGTGGGCAGAGGGGCTTCCGGCCGGAGGCCCGCCGCACCACAGGGGGATGCGATGTTCATCGGGGGACGAACCGGACGGATCGCGTGCGTGGTCACCGTGGCCGTGACGATGGCGGTCGGCGGCTTCATCGGGTGCCACTCGACGAGCTCCGGGACGCACCAGCCGCGGCACCCGAAGGCCCGCAAGGCCAGGAGTGCGGGGGAGGCGACCGGCGGCCTCACGAACATGTCCGCCTCCGCCGGATCGGGTGGCGCCTGCGTCTTCGTCAAGCCGGACGGGGCGCAGAAGTTCGGACACGTCGGCTGGGGCTTCCGGGTCACGGGGACCGGCCAGTGGGTCTACGGCGCGGTCGAGAACCCCACCGACAAGCTGTACACCCCGCCCGGCGGGTACATCGGTGCGTGGCATGCGCAGGGGTCGTACGCGCGCATGCTCAGCGACATGTCCCGGGACGCGCACTACCCCGGCAAGTCCACCCATCCGTACAGCCGTTACCGGTGCGTCCCGTCCTCGACGAGTGACGTCAACAAGGCCTGGCGGATGATCCGCACCGTCGAGGGCCGCGGCTTCCTGGTCGGCATCGACCCGAAGACCGGCGAACTGACCTCCCGGGACTGCCTGGACGCCACCTACGACGTCCTGCACGCCTACCGGACCCGGCACCTGACGTACGCGCCGCACCTGGACATCCCCAACGTCTGGGTGGAGACGCTGTGGGACTGGAGCGACCACACGCTCACGCCGCGCTAGGGCATACGACGGCGCCCCCGCCCGGAAAGCCCTGAGGCTCCGGACAGGGGCGCCACCCTACGGACAACGAGCCCTACAGGCCGAGCTCGACCTCGAACTCGCCCGCCTCCAGGATCGCCTTGACCGCGGTCAGGTAACGGGCCGCGTCGGCGCCGTCCACCAGACGGTGGTCGTAGGAGAGGGTCAGGTAGGTCATGTCGCGGACGCCGATGACCGTGCCCTCCTCGGTCTCGATGACCGCCGGTCGCTTGACCGTGGCACCGATGCCGAGGATCGCGACCTGGCCCGGCGGCACGATGATCGTGTCGAAGAGCGCGCCGCGCGAACCGGTGTTGGAGATGGTGAAGGTCGCGCCGGACAGCTCGTCGGGCGTGATCTTGTTGCCGCGGACCTTGCCGGCCAGCTCCGCCGTGGCCTTCGCGATGCCGGCGATGTTGAGGTCGCCCGCGTGCTTGATGACCGGGGTCATCAGGCCCTTCTCGGAGTCCACCGCGATACCGATGTTCTCGGTGTCGAAGTAGGTGATCGTGCCCTCGGCCTCGTTGATCTTGGCGTTGATCGGCGCGTGCGCCTTCAGCGCCTGGGCCGCGGCCTTGACGAAGAACGGCATCGGGGAGAGCTTCACGCCCTCGCGGGCCGCGAACGCGTCCTTGGCCCGGGCGCGCAGCTTCATCAGACGCGTGACGTCGACCTCGACGACCGAGGACAGCTGCGCCTGCTCGTGCAGCGCCTTGACCATGTTGTCGCCGATGACCTTGCGGATGCGCGGCATCTTGACGGTCTGGCCACGGAGGGGGGAGGCCTCCAGGCTCGGCGCCTTCTTGGCAGCCGGAGCGGCGGCGGCCGCGGGGGCCGGAGCGGCGGCGGCGGCCTTCGCGGCCTCGGCGGCGGCGATGACGTCCTGCTTGCGGATGCGGCCGCCGACGCCGGTGCCCTTGACGGAGGCCAGGTCGACGCCGTTCTCGGCGGCGAGCTTGCGCACCAGCGGGGTGACGTAGGCGCCGTCGTCACCGGAGGGGGCGACGGGGGCGGGCGCGGCCGGGGCGGCGACCGGAGCCGGAGCGGCCGGCGCGGGGGCCGGGGCAGCCGGAGCCGGGGCGGCGGCGACCGGGGCGGGCGCAGGCGCAGGCGCGGGAGCCGGAGCGGCCGGCGCCGGGGCAGGCGGAGCCACGGGGGCGGCAGGGGCCGGGGCGGCGACCGGAGCCGGAGCGGCAGGGGCCGGTGCAGCGGCGGGCGCGGCGCCCGGGGCGCCGATGACCGCGAGCTTGGCGCCGACCTCGGCCGTCTCGTCCTCGCCGACCGTGATCTCCAGCAGCACACCGGAGGTGGGCGCCGGGATCTCGGTGTCCACCTTGTCGGTCGACACCTCCAGCAGCGGCTCGTCGGCCTCGACGGAGTCGCCGACCGACTTCAGCCAGCGGGTGACGGTGCCCTCGGTGACGGACTCGCCGAGCGCCGGGAGGACCACGTCGGTGCCGGACGCGCCACCGGCCGGAGCGGCTGCAGGGGCCTCGGCGACCGGAGCGGGGGCGGGGGCAGCGGGGGCCTCGGCCACAGGGGCCGGGGCCGGAGCCGCTACGGGCTCAGCGGCGGGGGCCGGGGCAGCGGCAGCCACGCCCGTGCCGTCGTCGATGACGGCCAGCTCGGCGCCGACCTCGACAGTCTCGTCCTCGGCGACCTTGATGGAGGCGAGGACACCGGCAGCGGGCGAGGGGATCTCGGTGTCGACCTTGTCGGTCGAGACCTCGAGCAGCGGCTCGTCGGCCTCGACGCGCTCACCCTCGGCCTTCAGCCAGCGGGTGACAGTGCCCTCGGTGACGCTCTCGCCGAGCGCCGGAAGGGTTACGGAAACCGCCATGGTTTCGGTTGCTCCTTACGAATTGCGGAAGTCTGAGTCGTCGCTTCGTCGACCGAGGGTCAGTCGTGCGAGTGCAGCGGCTTGCCGGCCAGGGCCAGGTGGGCCTCGCCGAGCGCCTCGTTCTGCGTCGGGTGGGCGTGGATGAGCTGGGCGACCTCGGCGGGCAGCGCTTCCCAGTTGTAGATCAGCTGGGCCTCGCCGACCTGCTCGCCCATGCGGTCGCCGACCATGTGGACGCCGACCACGGCACCGTCCTTCACCTGGACGAGCTTGATCTCGCCCGCGGTGTTCAGGATCTTGCTCTTGCCGTTGCCCGCGAGGTTGTACTTCAGAGCGACGACCTTGTCCGCACCGTAGATCTCCTTGGCCTTGGCCTCGGTGATGCCGACGGAGGCGACCTCCGGGTGGCAGTAGGTCACACGGGGGACACCGTCGTAGTCGATCGGGACGGCCTTCAGACCGGCCAGACGCTCCGCCACGAGGATGCCCTCGGCGAAGCCGACGTGCGCGAGCTGGAGGGTCGGGACGAGGTCGCCGACGGCGGAGATGGTCGGGACGTTCGTCCGCATGTACTCGTCGACCAGGACGTAGCCGCGGTCCATCGCGACGCCCTGCTCCTCGTAGCCGAGACCCTGAGAGACGGGGCCGCGGCCGACCGCGACGAGCAGCACCTCGGCCTCGAACTCCTTGCCGTCGGCAAGGGTGACCTTGACACCGTTCGCGGTGTACTCGGCCTTCGAGAAGAAGGTGCCCAGGTTGAACTTGATGCCGCGCTTGCGGAACGCGCGCTCAAGAAGCTTGGAGGAGTTCTCGTCCTCGACCGGGACGAGGTGCTTGAGGCCCTCGATGACGGTGACGTCCGACCCGAAGGACTTCCAGGCGGAGGCGAACTCGACGCCGATGACGCCGCCGCCCAGGATGATCGCGGACTGCGGCACGCGGTCCAGGACGAGAGCGTGGTCCGAGGAGATGATGCGGTTGCCGTCGATCTCCAGGCCCGGCAGCGACTTCGGCACGGAGCCGGTCGCCAGCAGGACGTGGCGGCCCTGGACACGCCGGCCGTTCACGTCGACGGAGGTGGGGGAGGAGAGACGACCCTCGCCCTCGATGTACGTCACCTTGCGGGACGCGATAAGACCCTGCAGGCCCTTGTACAGGCCGGAGATCACGCCGTCCTTGTACTTGTGGACCGCGGGTACGTCGATGCCCTCGAAGGTGGCCTTCACGCCGAACTGCTCGCTCTCGCGGGCCTGGTCGGCGATCTCGCCCGCGTGCAGCAGGGCCTTGGTGGGGATGCACCCACGGTGCAGGCAGGTACCGCCGACCTTGTCCTTCTCGATCAGGGCGACGTCCAGGCCCAGCTGCGCCCCGCGCAGGGCCGCGGCGTAACCGCCACTACCACCGCCGAGGATCACTAGGTCGAAAACGGTGCTGGCGTCGTTCGCCACGTCACGTCCTCCATGCATGTGCGCCTACGCCGGTCAGCAGTGACCGGTCGGCGGCTGGTGTCCGGCCGCTCTTTCTTCGGCCCTGTGGTGGGGCCCTGTCCTGCCGAGCCCCATCTTCGCACTTGTCGGAGGTGAACGAGACGCCGGGCCGGTGTGTGAGACGTCCCACGTTCGGCCGAGCGGGCACGGAAGAGGGGGCTCCGCCCTACCCGCATGCGGAGCCCCCTCACTCAGAGCGACATCACAGCCGCGTCAGCCCAGGTCGCCCGAGGCCGTCAGCTCGGCCAGCCGGACCAGCGTGCGCACCGCCGTACCCGTACCGCCCTTGGGGGTGTAACCCCACGGCCCGCCCTCGTTGAAGGCCGGTCCCGCGATGTCCAGGTGGGCCCAGGTGATGCCCTCGCCCACGAACTCCCGCAGGAAGAGACCGGCGACCAGGCCGCCGCCCATCCGCTCACCCATGTTGGCGATGTCGGCGGTGGGGGAGTCCATGCCCTTGCGCAGGTGCTCCGGCAGCGGCATCGGCCAGGCCGGCTCGCCGACCTCCTCGGCCGCCTCGTGCACCGCGGAGCGGAACGCGTCGTCGTTCGCCATGATCCCGAACGTCCGGCTGCCCAGCGCCAGCATCATCGCGCCGGTCAGCGTCGCCACGTCGACGACCGCGTCCGGCTTCTCCTGCGAGGCCGCCCACAGCGCGTCGGCGAGCACCAGCCGGCCCTCGGCGTCGGTGTTGAGCACCTCGACCGTCTTGCCGCTGTACATGCGCAGTACGTCACCGGGACGCGTGGCCGAACCCGACGGCATGTTCTCGGCCAGCGCCAGCCAGCCGGTGACGTTCACCTCGAGACCGAGCCGCGCCGCCGCGACGACGGCCGCGAAGACCGCCGCCGCCCCGCTCATGTCGCACTTCATCGTCTCGTTGTGACCGGCCGGCTTCAGCGAGATGCCGCCCGAGTCGTAGGTGATGCCCTTGCCGACGAGCGCGAGGTGCTTCTTCGCCTTGGCGGAGGTGTACGACAGCTTCACGAGGCGCGGCCCGGACGCCGACCCCGCGCCGACGCCCAGGATGCCGCCGTAGCCGCCCTTCTCCAGCGCCTTCACGTCGAGCACCTGCACCTTGATGCCGTGCTCCTTGGCCGCGGCCTGCGCGATACCCGCGAACGCCTCGGGGTTGAGGTCGTTCGGCGGGGTGTTGATCAGGTCGCGGGCCCGGTTGAGCTCCTCGGACACGGCCGTGGCGCGCGCGAGGGCCGCCTTGTGCGCGGCGTCCCGGGGCTTGCCGCCCAGCAGCGCGGCCTCGGCGAGCGGCGCCTTGCCGTTCTTGGCCTTGGCGTCCTTCCCGTTCTCCTTGTAGGTGTCGAAGGAGTACGCGCCCAGCAGCACGCCCTCGCCGATCGAGCCGACGTCGGAGGGGTCCCCGATCGGCAGGACGAAGGCGGCCTTCTTGACGCCGGTGAGGGCACGGGCGGCGGCGCCCGCGGCCTTGCGCAGCGCCTCGCCGGCGTAGCCGGAGTCCTTGTCGGGCTCGGCGCCGAGGCCGACCGCCACGACCAGCGGGGCCTTGAAGCCGGACGGCGCCGGCAGCTTCGTCACCTCGCCCTCGGCGCCGGAGGCACCGAGGGTTTCCAGGACGCCGGCGAGGTTGCCGTCGTAGGCCTTGTCCACGGCTTCGGCGCCCGGCGCGACGACCGGGCCCCCCGCGCCCTTGGCGACACCGACGACGATCGCGTCGGCCCGCAGGCCGGGCGCCGCGGCGGTGCTGAGAGTGAGAGCAGTCACTGTGGTGAAATCTCGCTTCCGATGTGAAGTTCCAGTGGTCGATGTGTGTGGGTCGACCGGGCCCGACAGCCGACCCCGAATGCGGCGGCGAGGGTGCGGATTGCGCGGGGCCTTCCCCGGTGCGTCGAACACTCCGGATGAGCCTACGCGTGTGTGTGCCTTCACTCACCCCGCTGCACCGCGCGGTGACAGGCATCGGCGATCATCCATGGGAACGCGTCCCCACACTCTGGAGCCTGTCCGTTGAGACGCCCGATCTTCCTGCTCGCCGCCCTGACCCTGCTGCTGGCGGGCTGCGGCACCGCGGCCGACTCCAAGCCGTCGGCCGGGCACTGGCAGCCGCGCCCCGGCGTGGCCTGGCAGTGGCAGCTCAGCGGCCGGGTCGACACCTCCGTCGACGTGCCGGTCTACGACATCGACGGCTTCGACCAGCCCAAGGCCACGGTCACCGCCCTGCACCACAAGGGCCGTAAGGCGATCTGCTACCTCTCCACCGGCGCCTGGGAGGACTGGCGTCCGGACGCGAAGAGGTTCCCGAAGTCGGTGATCGGCAAGGGCAACGGCTGGAAGGGCGAGCGCTGGCTCGACATCCGCCGCACCGACGTCCTGGAACCGCTGATGGCGGCCCGTTTCGACATGTGCCGCACGAAGGGCTTCGACGCGGTGGAGCCGGACAACATGGACGGCTACAAGAACACCACCGGCTTCCCGCTCAGGGCCGCCGACCAGCTCCGCTACAACCGGCTGATCGCCGAGCTCGCCCACGACCGGGGCATGGCGGTCGGGTTGAAGAACGACCTGGACCAGATCCCCCGACTCGTCGGGGACTTCGACTTCGCGGTCAACGAGCAGTGCGCCCAGTACGACGAGTGCGACGCCGTGAAGCCCTTCATCAAGGCGGACAAGGCGGTCTTCCATGTCGAGTACGAGCTGCCGACCAGCCGTTTCTGCGCCGAGTCCCGGCGGCTGAAGTTCAGCTCGATGCTCAAGAAGTACGAACTGGGGGTGTGGCGCCGGGCGTGCTGAGCCCGAGCCCGGTGACCGTCGTGCCGGCCACCCGGTCGGCGAGGGAGCGGCAGGTGGGGGTCAGGACCGGCAGGGCGTTCAGGAGGAAGACCAGGACGGCGGCGGCCCACACCAGCACCGACAGCACGTAGTGCTGCTCGACCAGCAGGACGCAGGCCACGGAGTACACGGCGATGTCGGCGGTCGCGGTGACCGCCGCCCGAACCGCCGCCCGGCGAGGGGCGGTTGGGGTCACCTTCAGCCCGAGCAGCCCCTTGCCGACGGTCCGCCCGGCGAAGGCCAGGC
The DNA here is from genome assembly GCF_053596855.1 of Streptomyces sp. NPDC001617. Taxonomy (NCBI): domain Bacteria; kingdom Bacillati; phylum Actinomycetota; class Actinomycetes; order Kitasatosporales; family Streptomycetaceae; genus Streptomyces; species Streptomyces sp. NPDC001617. The sequence continues at coordinate 26,723 of NZ_JBSFHA010000078.1, read as the reverse complement.
ACCCCCACTGGTAGAGGAAGGTCGCCACGACCAGCACCCCGAAGGCCTCCTCGACGTCGAGCACCGCGTTGTCCCACAGCGACAGCCCTAGGTGCTCCGAGGCGCCGAGGACGTCACCGCGCGAGGTCAGCAGGTCGAGTCCGCCGCGGGTGGCGAGGTCGGGCACGTCCGTGACGAGACCGGCTATCCGGTGGAAGGTGAGCACGGCGAGCAGGGCGGCCAGGGTGAGCACCAGCCCGAAGTCGATGAACCAGGCCACGGCACGACGAAGCTTCGGCACGAACGTCCCCCGATCACGATCACTTGTCCGTGTACGGCGCAGAGACTACTGCCCCAGCGACAACACCAGCAGCGCGACCGTCGCCGCCGTCTCGGCCAGCCCGCCGAACACATCGCCGGTGATCCCGCCGAAGCGGCGGGTGCAGTGACGCAGGAGGAGCTCGGCGCCGGCCAGCGCGAGGGCGATCGCGGCGACCGCACGGATGTGGCCGTACGACCCGAGGAGCGGCCCCAAGGCCGCGCAGGGCACGGTGAAGGCCACCGTCACGCCCAGCGCACCCCCGACCGGAACCACGCCCGCGACCGCCGCCCCCAGTCCCTCCGGCCGGGCGGCCGGGACCCCGGCGCGGGCGGCCAGGGTGAGCGCGAGCCGTGCCGCGACTGCCGAGACCAGGGCGGCGGCGGCACCCCGGGCCCACGAGTCGCCGTACATCCGCGCGAGCGCGGCCACCTGGGCGAGCAGCACGAAGACGAGCGTGATCACCCCGAACGGCCCGATGTCCGACTGCTTCATGATCCGCAGCGCTTCCTCGGCGGGCTTGCCGCTGCCGAGCCCGTCCGCCGTGTCGGCGAGGCCGTCCAGGTGCAGGCCACGGGTGAGTACGGCGGGTACGGCGACGCTCGCGACGGCGGCGAGCAGCGCACCCGCGCCCAGGAACAGCAGGAGCAGACCGAGCCCGGCCGAGCAGCCGCCGACGACCAGCCCCACCACCGGGGCGTTCATCATTCCGCGGCGTGCGGCCTCCCGGTCCCAGCGGGTGACCCTGACCGGCAGGACCGTGAGGGTGCCGAAGGCGAAGCGGAGGCCGTCGAGGGGCGAGGTCTTGGACACCGGCGCAGGTTACCGGGCGGGGAGAGCGGCCCCGGCACCCGCGGATGCTGTGCTCTTCCGGGGGGACAACCCCCGGACCCCCGGCCGGAAAAGCGGGCCGTCAGGGCGAGCGGCACCGGTGCGCACACGCATGTCTGGCTAAAGTTCGCTTATGGGACATTGGCTGCAGCGCAACATCATCGAGCCCGGCAAGCTGCCGCTGCTCCTCGCGCTCACCGCGTTCGTGCTGACGTTCCTGATCACCCGGGTCATCACCCGTCTGATCCGGGCGGGCAAGGGGCCGTTCGGCAACGTCAAGGCGGGCGGGCTGCACATCCACCACGTCGTCCCCGGCGTCGTCCTCACGATCGTCGGCGGCTTCGGCGCGGTCGCCAGCGAGCGGCACGGCTTCGGGTCGGCCGCCTTCGCCGTCCTCTTCGGGATGGGCGCGGGGCTGGTCCTCGACGAGTTCGCGCTGATCCTGCACCTGGACGACGTGTACTGGAGCGAGGAGGGCCGCAAGAGCGTCGAGGTCGTCGTCCTCACCGCGGCCCTGGTCGGACTGGTGCTCGCCGGGTTCTCGCCCTTCGGGGTCAACGACATGAGCCAGGCGGAGCTGCACGACCGGGGCGGCGTCATCTCGACGGTCACCATCAACTTCCTGTTCGCGCTCGCCGTGCTGAGCAAGGGCAAGACCCGTATGGCCATCTTCAGCGTGATCGTCCCGCTGGTCGGCCTGATCGGCCTCCTCCGCCTGGCCCGCCCGGGCTCCCCCTGGGCCCGCCGCTTCTACGGCCGCCGCCCGCGCGCCCGCGCCAGGGCCACGCTCCGTGCCTACCACCACGACAAACGCTGGGCGGGCCCGCGCCGCAGACTTCAGGACTGGATCGGCGGAAAGCCCGACCCCGAGCCGACGCGCGCCCTCGGCCGGTGAGGGGGACAGTGACGGTGCCGTAGCGCCGAGCCCAGACAGAGCACCCCCATCGCCCCGATCGCCGCCATGTGCTCCTTGCCGGCGAGATTGCCCTTCAGCATCACCTCGACCGCCATGGCGGCGGTGACCGCGCACACCGTCACGTACGCGCCGTAGCGCCACCCGAGGAACACGGCGAGACCCACCACGGCCGCCGACGGGCCGGTGTCCACGACCCGGGCGTCCGAGGCCGGCAGCCCGAAGAAGCTGTCGAAGCCCAGCCAGATGCCCAGGCGGGCGTAGAGCGTCCCGGCCAGGGTGGCGGTGTACGCGATGACGAGCGTGCGCCACCGGCCCAGGCAGATCTCCGCGATGCCGAAGACGAAGAGGACCTGGACGAGAGCACCCCAGACGGGGAGGTCCGGCGCCGGCACGAACAGCGACACGGGAGTGCGCAGGAGGGCCAGCCACAGGGGGTCCTGGGCGCGCACGCCCCCGATGTTCTGCACGAACCGGTAACCCCACGACTGGTTCTGCACGATCTGTACGACCGTCGTCAGCACCACCGCCCCGAGGGTCATCGGGATCGCCGGCCGGTGCCGCTTCCCCAGCGACTCGCGCACCGCGACGTACAGGAGCCCCCATTCGGCACGGGCCCAGCGGGCGAGTGTCTTCATGCGGTGGTCCTCGTCCGTGCGGTTCCAGGTGCGTCAGCGGTGCGTTTCGAGGTGCCTGCGGTGCAGCCACTTCGGCAGCCCCGGCGCCTCCAGGAAACCCTCCGCACGGGCCGACGCGATGCCGATGCGCGGCAGGTCCGCGCTCTTCTCGAAGAGCAGGAACCGCGGCTCCCAGATGGGCCGGTACTTGGCGTTGGCGCGGTACAGCGACTCGATCTGCCACCAGCGCGAGAAGAAGCTGAGCAGCGAGCGCCACAGCCGCAGCACCGGTCCGGCACCGAGACGCGCCCCACGTTCGAAGACCGAGCGGAACATCGCGAAGTTCAGCGAGACCTGGGTGATCCCGATCTCTCCGGCCCGGCGCAGGAGCTCGATCACCATGAACTCCATCAGTCCGTTGTCGGAGTCCCGGTCACGCCGCATCAGGTCGAGCGAGAGGCCGTGCGGCCCCCAGGGCACGAAGGAGAGCAGCGCCTTCAACTCCCCGGCCCCTTCCCCCGCGCGGCCATCCGTGCATTCGAGCATCACGCACTGTCCGTCGTCGGGGTCCCCGAGCCGCCCCAGCGCCATGCTGAACCCACGCTCGGTGGCGCCGTCCCGCCAGTCGTCGGCCCGCTTCAGCAGATACGTCATCTCGTCGGCCGGAATGTCCTCGTGCCGCCGGATGCGCACGCTGTACCCGGCCCGCTTGACCCGGTTGTAGGCCTGCCGCACGGTCCGCATGGCCCGCCCCTCCAGGGTGAACTCGGCGACCTCGACCAGGGCCTCGTCGCCCAGCTCCAGCGCGTCGAGACCGTGCCGCGCGTACACCGTCCCGGCCTCCTCGCTCGCCCCCATCACGGCCGGGATCCACCCGTGCGCGCGGGCTTCGGCGAGCCAGGGCTCAATGGCACCCGGCCATGCCTCGGGGTCCCCGATCGGATCCCCGGAGGCCAGCGAGACCCCGCCCACCACCCGGTAGGCGACGGCCGCCTTCCCGGTCGGGGACCACACCACGCTCTTCTCCCTGCGCAGCGAGAAGTAGCCCAGCGAGTCCCGCTTCCCGTGCCGCTCCAGCAGCTCCCGCAGCCGCTTCTCGTCGTCCTCGGTGAGCGGGTCGACGGCGCGCCGGGAGCGGAAGGCGGCGTAGAAGACGGCGAGGACCAGGACCGTGCTGAGGACGTTGACGGCGACGTTGACCCAGTTCGGCACGTCGATGCCGGGGAAGCGGTTCTCGTCGACGGCGACCGAGATCAGCCGGAACGTGCCGTAGCGCCAGCGCTCCAGGAACGTCGAACGTGCAGCGTCCGCCGCCTGGTTGGTGACGGTCACCAGAAGGGCGGCGAGCAGCGAGGCGACCAGGGTGCCGCCGACGGCCACGACGACCGCGAGCTTCGGGTTCGAGCGGTCACCCTTGGCGTAGAACTCCCTGCGGCCGACGAGCAGTGCGGCGACGAAGGCGGCGGTGAGGACGAGCGAGATCCAGTTCTGGCCGTACTGCCGGATCTCCGGGAAGGTCAGGGCGAAGGCGAACAGACCGAGGAACGGCCCGGCCAGGGCGAGGTTCAGAATCCACGCGGCCCGCTTGCGGCGCCGCATGGTGATGGCGAGGAAGGCGGTGAACACCCCCGACGCGAACCCCGCGGTCAGCAGATACGGCGTGAAGAAGTTCTCCTGGTTGTGCCGCCGCACGTCCTGCCCGAGGGAGACCCACGCGGCACTGAGAAAGTTGACGAACGCGACGGCCCGCAGGTACCAGACGGCAAAAGCGGCGGCTCGCCGCGAGGCATTTCGGGCATCTCCCATGAGAGAGGATCATATGGGGGATGCCCGCCTCAACCGCTCCATCTTTGGTAGGCGGTGCGGCCAACTTTCGGCTGCTTCAGTTCGCCGCCGAGAGTTGTGCGGAGGCGAAGAGTTATGCGGAGCCGAACCGACCGAACCCTACTCCTCCTTCTCCTCTTCCTTCTCCTCCGGCTCCTCCTCCATCGTCGGCTTCTCCGGCAGCTCGGCGGCCAGCGCCGCCGCGGCCTGCACCAGCGGCAACGCCAGCAGTGCCCCGGCCCCCTCGCCCACCGTCACGCCATGCGCCAGCAGCGGCTCCAACGCCATCCGGTCCAGCGCCTTGGCCTGCCCCGGCTCCCCACTGTCATGCGCCGCCAGCCACCAGTCCGGCGCCCGGAACGCGATCCGCTGCCCCACCAGCGCACAGGCGGCGGCCACCACCCCGTCCAGGATCACCGGCAGCTTCCGTACCGCGGCCTGCAACAGGAACCCGGTCATCGCCGCGAGGTCCGCCCCGCCCACGGTCGCCAGCAGCTGCAGCTGATCCCCCAGCACCGGCCGAGCCCGCCGCAGCGCATCGCGGATCGCCGCACACTTCCGCATCCACGCCAGGTCGTCGATCGCCTCGCCGCCCCGCCCGGTCACCACGGACGCGTCGGTCCCGCACAACGCGGCCACCAGCACACCCGCCGGCGTGGTCCCGCCGACGCTCACATCGCCGAGCACCACCAGATCCGTACCGGAGTCGGCCTCCTCGTCGGCCACCGCGACCCCGGCCCGGAAGGCCGCCTCGGCCTCCTCCAGGGTCAGCGCGTCCTCGATGTCGATACGCCCGCTGCCCCGTCGTACCCGATGCCTCACCACCGCGTCCGGAAGGGACTCCGGGTCGCAGTCCAGGGCGAGGTCGACGATCCGCACCGGCACATCGAGCCGTCGCGCCAGCACCGACACGGGCCGCCCGCCCTCCAGGATCTCCCGCACCAGCCGCTCCGCGCTGCCCGCGGGCCGCGCGGAGACGCCCAGTTCGGCGATCCCGTGGTCGCCGGCGAAGAGGACCACCCGGGGCCGTTCGATCGGCCGCACCGGCACGGCGGACTGCGCCGCGGACAGCCACTCACCCAGTTCGTCGAGGCGGCCCAGCGATCCGGGCGGCACGATCTGACGCTCCCGGCGCGCCTCGGCGTCGCGGCGCACCCCGCCGTCGGGGCGCTCGATCAGATCGGTGAAGTCGTCGAGATTAAGCGAGCTCATTCGCCGAACAGTACCGGCACCGGTCGAACAAGGCGGCGCCACATGGCCACCACGAGCCCCTGACGTCGTTGCCCCCAAGATCAAGATCCCTTACGTTCCCTCATGTGTCCCTTTTATAGGGAATTGCCGTACGCCTTGGGGAGCCGCCCGTGAACCGCCTGCGCACCCGCGTCGCCGACCTCGACCGCCAACGCCGTCATCGCTCAACGGCCCGCGCCGTCCTGTGCCTTCTCCCCGAACCGGAGAGCTGGCTGGACATCGGAACGGGCGAGGCGCACTTCCCCGCGACCGCCAAGGAACTGTTCCCGTACACGTCCTTCGACGGCACCGACCCCGACCCCCTGGTGAGGCGGGCCCGCGGGGCCGAACGCGTCGAGGAGGCATACGTGGGCACCCTCACCGACCCGTCCCTCGCCGCGGCCCTGCGCGCCCGCTACGACGTGGTCACCCTGCTCCGCCCCCCGGCCTCCACGGAGGAACTCCACGCCGCGCTTGCCGCCCTGCGCCCCGCCGGCCTCCTGGTCCTGGAGATCCCCCACGCCCAGGCCGAAGACCTCCGAACCGCACTCGAATCCCAGAACTGCACGATCGTCACCACGACCCACCTGGTCCTGGACCGCTTCGCCGCGAACTCCCACCGCCTGATCGCCCGCCGGCTTTCTTAGAGACGTGTGCGGCAACGCCCTGTCCTTGTGGGCCCGAGCAGCCCCCACCGACCGGCAGTCAACACGCCACCTGTCACCGCAGTACCCATGCCTGCCCCGCCACCACCAACACCACCTGCTCACACTCACCCGCAAACGCCGCGTTCAACCGCCCGAGCTCATCCCTGTACCGCCGCCCCGACGCCGTAGCCGGCACAATCCCTGACCCCACCTCATTCGACACGGCGACAACGACCCGCCGCGTCGAACGCACCGCGTCCGTCAACTCCCGCACTCGCTCCCGTAGCTGCCGCTCCCCACCGTTGGCCCAAACGGCGTCGTCCCACGCCCCGACGGAGTCCATCGCGTCCGTCAGCCACAGCGACAGACAGTCGATGAGCAGCGGCGCCCCGTCCTCGGCCAGCAAGGGCACCAGGTCGCACGTCTCGGCCGTACGCCAGGACCCGGGCCGCCGCTCGCGATGCACGGCGACCCGAGCCGCCCACTCGCTGTCCCCGCCCCGCGCCCCGCCGGTGGCCACGTACAGCACATCCGGAAAGGCCTCCAACCGCCGTTCGGCCTCCAGGGACTTCCCCGACCGCGCCCCGCCCAGCACCAGCGTCCGCCGCGGCACGTCGGGCACGTCCTCGTACACGCCGACGGTCAGCGTCGCCCCGTCCGGCGCGGCCCGCGCCCCCGCGGCCGCGAGCCGCCGCCGCAACTCGGCACCGGGCGGCACGTCATGGTCCAGATGCACGGCGACGACATCCGTGGTCGGCCCCAACGCCCCCACCGCCCGCAGCTTGGCCAAGGCGTCCGGCCGCCCCACGACATCGGCGAGCACCATGTCGTACGACTCCGCCCTCCCGTTCTCCAGCCCCGCGGGCGCCCCTCCGGGCGGCAGATACAGCAGCCGCTGTCCGTTGGGTCCGGTCACCGCGTACCCGGTCCCCGGCGCGTCCATCGCCACGGCCCGCACCCGATGCCCCGTCAACAACGCCAACTCCTGCCCGTCCGGCACCCGCCCGGGCTGCGGCAACCCGGCGGGCACCTCCACGACGGGCCCGTCGTGCGGATGCGACAACAACACCTGCCGCACCCCGCCGAGCGAATGCCCGGCCCGGGCGGCGGCGAAGGCGGCACCGGGCGTGAGGTCGAGGAGGAGGGTCCCGTCGACGAGCACGGCCGTGGCCGCCCGCGCATCCTCACCGAGCGCGACCGCGCAGGCAGCACAGGGACAGTCGGGGCGGGGGAGTCCCGCGGGGGCACCGGTACCGAGCAGAGTCACTTCCACGGATGTGATTTTCGCCTGTCTGCGCAGGTGCTGCCCCTCCGACTAGGCTTCTGGCAGGAGCCGGACCAAGATCCGGCTCCTGCTTTGCAGGTGTGCTGACACGGGAGGCGACATGGCGGCATGGACGTGGCGGTTCGAGAAGGCCGACGGCGGGGAGGTCCAGCCCGCGGTGCAGCCCGAGGAGTTCACCACGCAGGGAGACGCCGAGTCCTGGATCGGCGAGCACTGGAAGGCCCTGCTGGACGGCGGCGCCGAACAGGTGCGGCTGTTCGAGGACTCCGCGGAGATCTACGGCCCGATGAGCCTGCGTTCGGCGGAGGCCTAGAACCGGGACAGGGGGCGGCGCCACCCGGCCGCCCCCTTCCGTCACTGCTCGCCCAGCGTCACGTCGACCTTCTTCTCGCTCCCGTTCCGGGTGAACGTCACCGACGTCTTCTCACCCGGCTCGTCCGCCGCCAGCGCCTCGGACAGTGACGTGATCGTCGTGATGTCCGTGTCACCCAGCCGGGTGATGATGTCCCCGGCCTCGATTCCGGCCTTGGCGGCCGCCCCACCGCTCTTGACCTGGACGACGGCGACCCCGGCGGCCCGGTAGCCGTCGTCGACGACCGTACGGCCCGTGATGCCGAGCGCGGCCCGCCCCGAGTCGGTGACCTTGCCGCTCCTGACGATCTGGTCGGCGACCGTCTTCACCATCGACGCGGGGATCGCGAACCCGATGCCGGGCGCCGCGCTGCCCCCGAGGCCGGGGTCGGTCGCGGCGAGCGTCGGGATGCCGATGACCTGGCCCTCGAGGTTGGCCAGGGCGCCGCCGCTGTTGCCGGGGTTGATGGCCGCGGACGTCTGCACCATGTTGGGGATGGTGGCACCCGTATCGCCGTCGCTGCTGCCCTCGCTGACGGTCCGTCCGGTCGCCGACACGATGCCCTGGGTCACGCTGGACGACAGCCCGAGCGGCGAGCCCATCGCCAGCACGAGCTGTCCGACCTCGACCTTCGAGGAGTCCGCGAAGGCGGCCGTCCTCAGCCCGTCCGGCACCTTGTCGAGCTTGATGACGGCGAGGTCCTGGTCCGGGTACGAGTAGACGAGCTTGGCCGTGAGGGTGTCCTGGCTGTTGGCGGTCGTCACCTTGAAGGTCTTCTCGTCACCGACCACGTGCGCGTTGGTGACGATGCGCCCCTTGTCGTCGTAGACGACCCCCGACCCCAGAGCGCTGCCGGCCTCGATCTGCACGACCGACGGCAGCACGTCCCTGATCACCTTCTGGTAGTCGCTCTGCAGATCGTTGCCCGACTTCCTTACGACGGCCTGCGCGGCCTGCGTGGTCGGCGTCTCGGACCTGCCGGACGAACCGGACGCCGAGCAGCCGGAGACCAGGGCGACGGAACAGGAGAGGACGACGACGGACGCGACCAGTCGAGAGGCACGGGAACGGGAGTCAGCCATGCCCCGAGTCTCACGGCGGGCAGATGCCCAGGCCCGTACTGTTCATCCGAACGGGTGAACCGGCCCCTCAGCCCCGCACGCCGCACAAGTGCAACAACGCGGCGACCCGGCGATACGGATCCGTCCGCCCGGCCCGCTCCTCGACCGCCAGCAGCGTCTCCACGTCGGCCGGTGCCTCCGCGTCGTCCGCCGCCGTGTCCGTGAACACCCGAACCCCGTACCAGGCCTGCAAGGGTGCCGCGATCCCGGCCAGCGTCGCCGTCAGGGTCTCCAGCCGGTCGGCGCGCACATCGAGCCCGAGACGGTTCGTGTACGACACGGTGTCGAAGGCATCCAGCGCCCCGGCCCAGTCGCCGTACAGGCCCGGCCGCATGGCCAGTGCGTCCGCGTTCCGCACGAGCAGGGACAGCAGCCCGCCGGGGGCCAGCATCCGCGCCACCCCCGCCAGCAACGCGTCCGGCTCCTCGACATACATCAGCACGCCATGGCACAGCACCACGTCGAAGCTGCCCGGCAGAAAGTGCACACCGGTGTCCCGGCCGTCGCCCCGGACGATCCGCACCCGCTCCCGGATGCCCTCCGGCTCACCGGCGAGGGCCTCCCGCGCGGCCGCGACCATCGTGGCGTCCTGTTCGACGCCGGTCACCTGATGCCCCGCCCGGGCCAGCCGCAGCGCCTGCGTGCCCTGGCCCATCCCGACGTCCAGCACCCGCAGCCGCTGCCCCACCGGGAAGCGCCCGGCTATCTGCTCGTCGAGCTGCCGGGCCACCAGCTCCTGTCGTACGGCATTCCGCAGCCCACCCAGCTTCGCCAGCCAGGAATCCGCCGCGCCCCCGGAGAACGACGTCGTGCTCAGGGCCGCTCTCCGCGCTTGACCTGCGGCTTCGGCAGCCGGAGACGGCGCATCTGGAGGGAACGCATCAGGGCGTAGGCGACGGCGCCGCGGCGGTTCTGGTCGGCGAAACGCTCGCCGAGCGCCTTGCGCAGCCTCAGGCCGCTGATGACCGAGTCGAGCACGATCAGCACGATCACGACGAGCCACAGCAGCAGCGCGATGCTCTGCAGCGCGCCCACCCGCACCACGCTCAGCACGAGGATGACCACGGCCATGGGCAGGAAGAACTCCGCCACGTTGAACCGGGAGTCGACCCAGTTGCGCGCGAACTTGCGCACCGGGCCCTTGTCGCGGGCGGGCAGATAACGCTCGTCACCGCCGGCCAGCGCCTGGCGCTGCCGCTCCAGCGCGGCACGGCGCTCGTCGCGCTGCCGCTTGGAGGCGTCCTTGCGCGTCAGCGAGGTGTTGGCCACGCTGCGGCGCTGGGACTGGGCCTCATTGCGCTTGGGCGTGGGGCGACCCTTGGGGGCCTGCGGGTCACGGGGCTGCTTGGAGTCGGCCGGGGACGCCTTGTCGGCGACTGCGGCCTTCTCATCCTTGGCACGGCTACGGAACACAAAACCCAAGGGTACGGGGTGGCCGGGGTTGGACCCCAGCCTGGTGGGGAACGATCCGGCAACACCAGTCGTCATGTAAGGGACAGAGGGGGCGTTGCGCACGATCCGGCTACGTCGGGGGGACACCTACTCCCTACGCCGGAGCGGGTGAGGGTGCAGTCGTCCTTGGGGATGAGCGCATCCGTCCCCGAACAGTGCGTCAATGGATGCAGGGCCCGTACTGTGGGTTCTGTCGCAGAGCTGGAGCTGGAAGTCCGTCAGAAGGGGGCGCGCGAAGCCCATGAGCGGTGTCATGAAGCGTATGGGGATGATCTTCCGCGCGAAGGCGAACAAGGCCCTTGACCGGGCCGAGGACCCGCGCGAAACCCTCGATTACTCGTACCAGAAGCAGCTGGAGCTGCTCCAGAAGGTGCGCCGGGGCGTGGCGGACGTGGCCACGTCCCGCAAGCGCCTGGAGCTCCAGCTCAACCAGCTGCAGTCGCAGTCCACGAAGCTGGAGGACCAGGGCCGCAAGGCGCTGGCACTGGGCCGTGAGGACCTCGCCCGTGAGGCGCTGTCCCGCCGTGCCGCGCTGCAGCAGCAGGTGACGGACCTCGAGACGCAGCACGCGACGCTCCAGGGCGAGGAGGAGAAACTCACCCTGGCGGCCCAGCGGCTGCAGGCCAAGGTGGACGCCTTCCGCACCAAGAAGGAGACCATCAAGGCGACCTACACCGCGGCCCAGGCGCAGACCCGGATCGGCGAGGCCTTCTCCGGCATCTCGGAGGAGATGGGCGATGTGGGCCTGGCGATCCAGCGTGCGGAGGACAAGACGGCGCAGCTCCAGGCCCGGGCCGGCGCCATCGACGAGCTCCTCGCGTCCGGCGCCCTGGACGACCAGTCCGGTATGCACAAGGACGAGATCCAGGCCGAACTGGACCGGATCTCCGGCGGCTCGGACGTGGAGCTGGAACTGCAGCGCATGAAGGCTGAGCTGGCCGGAGGGTCGCCCCAGCAGGCGATCGAGGGCGGCACAGGGCAGGCTCAGTCCCAGCAGCAGCCGCAGGACACCCCGCGCTTCGACAAGCAGTAGGGGCCACGCCTAGGAGGCCGACATGGGCGACATGGTCGTACGGATCATGGGTGAGGGGCAGGTGAGGCTGGCGGACAGCCACCTCACCGAACTCAACAAGCTGGACGACGAACTCCTGAGGGAAATGGAGAACGGCGACGGCCCCGGCTTCCGCCGCACCCTGCAGGCTCTCCTGTCCAAGGTCCGCGACCTGGGCACCCCCTTGCCCGACGACGCCCTGGAACCGTCCGACCTCATCCTCCCGTCCTCGGACGCGACCTTGGAGGAGGTCCGGGAACTACTGAGCGACGACGGGCTGATTCCTGGCTGACGGTCCTCCTGACGCCGGTCACGGCACCTCAGCCCGTCCGGCGTCGGAGGACGAGGCCGTTCAGGCCGAAGTCGGGGTCTGGGGGCGGCAGCCCCCGGTGGCGGTCGCTCCGAGGTACGGCCACCACCAGTTCCGCCCAGGTCAAGCGCCCCGTACTGTTCAGCTGTGAGCGGCACGCTAGAACGCACCCGATGCCGGCTGAAGGCGCACCCCCTCGCGCTGGACGCGGCCCTGGCGGCTGGCGTCCTCGCCTGCATGGTCGCCGGTTCCTTCGTGGACCCGCACGGCAGGAACGGCGTCACCTGGGGCGTCCGCACCCCCGACCCCCTCTCGCTCGTCCTCATGACCCTCGGCGCCCTCGCCCTGGTCTTCCGCCGCCGCGCCCCCAGAACCGTCCTCGCCCTCACCGGCACCGTCTCGCTGATCGAATGCGTCGCCGACGACCCCCGCGCCCCCGTCGCCATGTCCGCGGTCGTCGCCCTCTACACCGTCGCCTCCACCACCGACCGCCCCACCACCTGGCGACTCGGCCTGCTCACCATGACGGTCCTGACCGGCGCCGCGATGCTCGGCGGCCCCCTGCCCTGGTACGCCCAGGAGAACCTCGCGATCTTCGCCTGGACCGGCATCGGCGCGACCGCGGGGGACGCCGTACGAAGCCGTAGAGCCGTCGTCCAGGCCATCCGCGAGCGGGCCGAGCGAGCGGAACGGACCCGTGAGGAGGAGGCCCGGCGGCGCGTGGCCGAGGAGCGGCTCCGTATCGCCCGCGATCTGCACGACGTCGTCGCCCACCACATCGCCCTGGTCAATGTGCAGGCCGGCGTCGCCGCCCATGTCATGGACAAGCGCCCCGACCAGGCCAAGGAGGCTCTCGCGCACGTCCGCGAGGCCAGCCGCTCCGCGCTCAACGAACTCCGCGCCACCGTCGGCCTGCTCCGCCAGTCCGGCGACCCCGAGGCCCCCACCGAACCGGCCCCCGGCCTCGCCCGCCTCGACGAACTCGTCGGCACCTTCCGCAGCGCCGGCCTGCACGTCGAGGTCGCCCGCGCGGACCACGGCACCACCCTCCCCGCCGCCGTCGACCTCGCCGCCTACCGCGTCATCCAGGAAGCCCTCACCAACGTCCAGAAGCACGCCGGCATCGAGGCGAAGGCCGAGGTCAGCGTCGTCCGCGTCGGCCCGAACATCGAGGTCACCGTCCTCGACAACGGCACCGGCGAGGACACCGCCCCGGACGGCGAAGCCGACAACGGCGGTGGCCACGGCCTCCTCGGCATGCGCGAACGCGTCACCGCCCTGCGCGGCACCCTCACCACCGGCCCGCGTTACGGCGGCGGCTTCCGGGTCCATGCGATCCTGCCGGTCAAGACCCGGTCCCGGGCGCCGGAGGACGCCGTATGACGTCGGATGGACACACCGAGGAACTTCCGCGCACCCCGCGGCAGTTGTCGTAGCAGAACCCCCTGCCCCGCAAAGGACCCCGCATGACCATCCGCGTCCTGCTCGCCGACGACCAGGCCCTGCTCCGCAGTGCCTTCCGGGTGCTCGTCGACTCCGAGCCCGACATGGAGGTCGTGGGGGAGGCGTCCGACGGGGCGGAGGCGGTGCGGCTGGCCAAGGAGGAGCGGGCCGACGTGGTGCTGATGGACATCCGGATGCCGGGGACGGACGGCCTCGCGGCCACCCGGATGATCAGCACCGACCCCACCCTCGCGCACGTCCGGATCGTCATCCTGACCACCTTCGAGGTCGACGACTACGTGGTGCAGTCCCTGCGCGCCGGCGCCTCCGGCTTCCTCGGCAAGGGCAGCGAACCGGACGAGTTGCTGAGCGCCATCCGGGTCGCGGCGGGCGGCGAGGCCCTGCTCTCCCCGGCCGCCACCAAGGGCCTGATCGCCCGCTTCCTCGCCCAGGGCGACACCGACGACGGCCGTGACCCCACCCGCACCGCGCGGCTGGACGCCCTGACCGTCCGCGAGCGCGAGGTCCTGGTCCAGGTCGCCGGCGGGCACTCGAACGACGAGATCGCCGAGCGGCTCGAGGTCAGCCCGCTCACCGTGAAGACGCACGTCAACCGGGCCATGGCCAAGCTGGGAGCCCGCGACCGGGCCCAGCTGGTCGTGATCGCGTACGAGTCCGGGCTGGTACGTCCGAGGGTGGAGTGAGCTCCACCCGGTCGTACTGCGGTCGCGGTATGCGCCGTATAAGGAAATGGACCTGGGGGCTACGCAACGGCACTCAGGGATGGCACAGGGTTGAGAGAGCCACCACTTCTGCCGCTCCAGAAGAGAGATTCCTGACCCATGTCCTGGCTGTCCAGGTTCAGCCTCGCGCAACGGGCCCTGATCGGGCTGATGTCCATCATCGCGCTCGTCTTCGGGGCGATCGCGATACCCCAGCTCAAGCAGCAGCTGCTGCCCTCCATCGAACTGCCGGTCGTGTCCGTGCTCGCGCCCTACCAGGGTGCCTCCCCGGACGTGGTCGAGAAGCAGGTCGTCGAGCCCATCGAGAACAACCTCGAAGCGGTCGACGGCATCAAAGGCGTGACCTCCACGGCGAGCGAGGGCAACGCCGTGATCATGGCGTCCTTCGACTACGGCCCCGACACCAAGCAGCTCGTCGCCGACGTCCAGCAGGCCGTCAACCGGGCCCGCGTCCAGCTCCCGGACGACGTCGACCCGCAGGTCGTGGCCGGCTCCACCGACGACATCCCGACCGTCGTCCTCGCCGTCAGCTCCGACAAGGACCAGCAGGCCCTCGCCGACCAGCTCGACAAGACGGTCGTGCCGGACCTGAAGAACATCGGCGGCGTCGGCCAGGTCACCGTCGGCGGCGTACGCGACCTGCAGGTCTCGGTCACTCCGGACGACAGGAAGCTGGCGGCCGCCGGGCTGACCACCCAGTCGCTGGCCCAGGCAATGCAGGCGGGCGGCGCGACCGTCCCGGCCGGTTCCTTCGCCGAGGACGGCAAGAACCGCACCGTCCAGGTCGGCGGCGGCTACACCTCGCTCGCCCAGATCCAGGACCTGATGGTCACGGGCGAGGCCGGCACTTCGGCCAGGAAGCCGGTCCGCCTCGGTGACGTCGCCACCGTCAGGCAGGAGCAGGCCACCGCGGACTCCCTCACCCGCACCGACGGCAAGCCCTCCCTCGCGGTCCAGGTCACCATGGACCACGACGGCAGCGCGGTCGCCATCTCCAAGGCGGTCAAGGACAGACTTCCGGAGCTGCGCAAGGACCTGGGCTCCGCCACGACGATCACGGTCGTCAGCGACCAGGGCCCGGCGGTCTCCAAGTCCATCAGCGGCCTGACGACGGAGGGCGGGCTCGGCCTCCTCTTCGCGGTCCTCGTCATCCTGGTCTTCCTGGCGTCGGTCCGCTCGACGCTCGTGACGGCGGTGAGCATTCCGCTCTCGATCGTCCTGGCCCTGATCGTGCTGTGGACCCGCGACCTGTCGCTCAACATGCTGACGCTCGGCGCGCTGACCATCGCCATCGGCCGGGTGGTCGACGACTCGATCGTCGTACTGGAGAACATCAAGCGGCACCTCGGCTACGGCGAGGAGCGCCAGGAGGCCATCCTCAAGGCGGTCCGTGAGGTCGCCGGCGCGGTCACCTCCTCGACCCTCACCACCGTCGCCGTGTTCCTCCCGATCGGCCTGGTCGGCGGCATGGTGGGCCAGCTGTTCGGCCCGTTCAGCCTGACGGTGACGGCCGCCCTGCTGGCGTCCCTGCTCGTGTCGCTGACGGTCGTACCGGTTCTGTCGTACTGGTTCCTGCGCGCCCCCAAGGGCACCCCGGACGACGCCGAGGAGGCCCGCCGCAAGGCGGAGGAGAAGGAGGCGAAGAGCAGGCTCCAGCGGTTCTACGTCCCCGTCCTGCGGTTCGCGACGCGCCGCCGTCTGACCAGCGTGCTGCTCGCGGCCGTCATCCTGGTCGGCACCTTCGGCATGGCGCCCCTGTTGAAGACGAACTTCTTCGACCAGGGCGAGCAGGAAGTCCTCACCGTCAAGCAGGAGTTGAAGCCGGGTACCAGCCTGGCGGCCACCGACGAGCAGGCGAAGAAGGTCGAGAGGCTGATCGCCGGCACCAAGGGCGTCAAGGACTACCAGGTGACCGTCGGCTCGTCCGGCTTCCTGGCCGCCTTCGGCGGCGGCACCGACACCAACCAGGCGTCGTATCAGGTGATGTTGAAGGACGACGCGAAGTCCACCGATGTCACCGACGCCATCGAGGCGGGTCTGAAGAAGCTCTCCGGTATCGGCACGACCACCGTCTCCGCCGGTGACGGCTTCGGCAACCAGGACCTGAGCGTGGTCGTGAAGGCGGCCGACGGGGACGTCCTGCGCAAGGCGTCGGAGCAGGTGCGCACCGCGGTGGCGGGCCTCGACCATGTCACCGACGTCACCAGCGACCTCTCGCAGAGCGTGCCGCGCGTCTCGGTCAGGGCCAACTCCAAGGCGGCCGCGGCCGGTTTCAACGACCAGACGCTCGGCGCGGCCGTCGCCCAGGCGGTCAAGGGCACCACGGCCGCCAAGGCGATCCTGGACGACACCGAGCGCGACGTCGTCATCAGGTCGGCCAAGCCGGCGGTGACACTGGACCAGCTGAAGAACCTCCGGCTGGGCCCGGTGAAGCTCGGTGACATCGCCACCGTGAAGGTGGTCGACGGCCCGGTGTCGATGACCCGTATCGACGGTCAGCGAGCCGCCACCATCACGGCGAAGCCGACCGGCGACAACACGGGCGCGGTCAGCACCAAGCTCCAGTCGAAGATCAACGCCCTGAAGCTCCCGGCGGGTGCCACGGCCGAGATCGGCGGGGTCACCTCCGACCAGGACAGCGCGTTCAAGAACCTGGGCCTGGCGATGCTGGCGGCGATCGCGATCGTCTTCATGCTGCTGGTCGCGACCTTCCGCTCGCTGGCCCAGCCGCTGATCCTGCTCGTCTCGATCCCGTTCGCGGCGACCGGCGCGATCGGCCTCCTGATCGCCACCGGCACCCCGATGGGCGTCCCGGCGATGATCGGCATGCTGATGCTGATCGGCATCGTGGTGACGAACGCGATCGTGCTGATCGACCTGATCAACCAGTACCGGAAGCAGGGTCATGGCGTCGTGGAGGCGGTGATAGAGGGTGGCCGCCACCGGCTGCGCCCCATCCTCATGACCGCCCTGGCGACGATCTTCGCCCTGCTCCCGATGGCCCTGGGCGTCACCGGCGAGGGCGGCTTCATCGCCCAGCCGCTCGCGGTGGTCGTCATCGGCGGCCTGATCACGTCGACACTCCTCACCCTCCTCCTCGTCCCGACGCTCTACGCGATGCTCGAACTCCGCAAGGAGCGGCGGGCGAAGAAGCGGGCGGCGAAGAAGAAGGGCGCGGAAGCCGCGCCGGAGGTGCGGGAGCCCGCCGGCGTGTGACGCATGAGGCGGCCGGGTTCCGGACCATGACGGTCCGGAACCCGGCCGCCCCCGTTTCGCGGTTATGTATCTTGTGCCTCGAACTGCTTAACGGTGAAGGGGATCCCGGCCGTGCCACTGCACAAGGACGACCCGAAATCGGTCGGCGGGTACAAGCTGGTCGACCGGCTCGGCTCCGGAGGCATGGGCGTCGTCTACTGGGGCAGATCCCGCTCCGGGCGTGACGTCGCCGTCAAAGTGGTGCACGCCCAGTACGCGGAGGACGAGGTCTTCCGCGCCCGCTTCCGGCAGGAGATCGAGTCCGTCCGCAAGGTCAGCGGCGCCTTCACCGCACCCGTGGTGGACGCCGATCCTGAGGCGATACGGCCCTGGATGGCGACCCAGTACGTGCCGGGCAGCTCCCTGGCCGAACGGATCCGCGACCACGGAGCCCTCAAGAGCACCGAACTGCGGCGGCTCGCCCTGGGGTTGGTGGAGGCGCTGCGGGACATCCACCGGGCGGGAGTGGTGCACCGGGACCTCAAGCCCGCCAACGTGTTGATGGCCGAGGACGGCCCCCGCGTCATCGACTTCGGCATCTCCCGCGCGGCCGAGAACCACAAGACGCTCACCGAGACCGGCCAGATGATCGGCACTCCGCCCTTCATGTCCCCGGAACAGTTCACCGACGCCCGCAAGGTCGGCCCCGCCTCGGACGTCTTCTCGCTCGGCGCGCTGCTGGCGTTCTCCGCCACCGGGCGCGGCCCCTTCGACACCGACAGCCCCTATATGACCGCCTTCCGGGTCGTCCACGAGGCACCCGAACTGGAGGGCATACCGCAGCCGTTGCGTGGGGTCCTGGAGCGCTGCCTCAGCAAGGAGCCCGGCGACCGCCCCGAACTCGACCGACTGGCCCAGGAGTTCGCGGACGTCCTGCCCGAATGGCACCCCGATGACCCGCATACGGTGACCCTGCGTGCGGAGGTCCTGCGGAGTGTCGAGGCGACCTCCTCGGGGGCCGACCCGGCGGCGGTGACGAAGCTGCCGAAGGTCCGCCGACGGGGCCGCCGCCGCCCGCTGGTGGCGGCGGCCGGCACGGTGGGTGCGGTGGCCCTCGGCATGCTCTGGTACCTACGCTTCGGCCCGGGATTCGACGACAGCCCGCAGACCACGAGTTCGAGCGCCACGACCGCGGACTCCCGGTGGGCGGCGGTGCCGACCGGCTGGCAGTCCTGGCAGACGACGATGTACAAGACGTCACCGCGGGGCGAGGTCAACCCGCTGGCGAAGGACAGCGGAGACCCGGGCGACGCCACCTGTGAGAGGTACGAGAACGCGGTCTACTGCGCGGGCAACAACGTCCTCCCGGTCCGGCTGGACGGCCGTACCGGCGCCACCGTCTGGCGCTCCGCGCTCGCCTCCTCCGCCGAGGGCTCGGACTCGGGGCGGGACAACTTCGAACTCCTCGGGGTGCGGGACGACGCGATGCTCCTCCAGCACTACGTCTACGGGGCCGACGGGGGCACGAAGGTCAGCATCGTCGCCCTCGACACCGAGAGCGGCGAGCAGTTGTGGGCCCGCGATCGGAACAACGTGACCGTCGACCAGATCGTGTCCGGCGACCTCGTCCTGACCCCCGACCTCAGCGGCCGCCTGGTGACGGCCCGTTCCCCGCGCACCGGCACCGACCGTTGGACCGTGCAACTGCCCTCCGGCGACTACTGCCAGTTCGCGACGGAAGGCTCCCGCCTGTACGCGCACTGCTTCCCGGACGACGAGTCCAAGGACGCCGTACTCCTGGAGCTGAACAAGACCAACGGAACGGTGCGCCACCGTCTGAGCACCCCGAACGGGAGCGGCCTGCTCGGAACCGTCGACGGCCGTCTGGCCTTCGTGGTCAGCGGCGAATCCGGCCCGGCCCGCCCCGAGGAACTCACCTTCAGCAAGATCCGGCTGCTCGACCCGGACACCGGCGCCGCCACCACGACACAGCTGACGAAGACCTACGACGGCTCGGTGCGGCTGGCCGCCGGCACCCTGTGGATCACCGGGGCCAACGGCCAGGTGGCCGCCGTGTCCCCGCTGACCGGCAAGCAGCTGTGGCAGACCCGCACCAGCGTGGAGGGCTCGGGGCAGCCCACGTACGACGCCCGCACCCGCACCCTGTACCTGGCCAGCACCAGCGGCCGGGTCGCGGCCCTCGACGCACGCAAGGGCACGCTGCTGTGGGAGACGGGCGCGCACGCCGACCAGCTCGCGAGCGGCGAGACGGTCAAGTCCGAGGTGTTGCTGTACGGCGGCGCGCTGGTCGTGAGCACCCCGGACGGCACCGTCTTCTCCCTCGACCCCGCTCACCCCGGGCGGAAGCCCGCCTCGGGGTGAGCGCACGGCGCACGAGCCCTACGGCAGCGCCAGCATCCGCTCCAGCGCCAGCTTGGCGAACGCCTCCGTCTCCTCGTCGACCTCGATCCGGTTGACCAGATTGCCCTCGGCCAGGGACTCCAGGGTCCAGACCAGATGGGGCAGGTCGATGCGGTTCATGGTCGAGCAGAAGCAGACCGTCTTGTCGAGGAAGACGATCTCCTTGCCCTCGGGGGCGAAACGGTTCGCGAGGCGGCGGACCAGGTTCAGCTCCGTGCCGATGGCCCACTTGGAGCCGGCGGGCGCGGCCTCCAGGGCCTTGATGATGTACTCCGTCGAGCCGACGTGGTCCGCCGCGGCCACGACCTCGTGCTTGCACTCGGGGTGGACCAGGACGTTGACGCCCGGGATGCGCTCGCGGACGTCCCGCACCGACTCCAGGCTGAACCGGCCGTGCACCGAGCAGTGGCCGCGCCACAGGATCATCTTCGCGGCGCGCAGCTGGTCGGCGGTCAGGCCGCCGTTCGGCTTGTGCGGGTTGTAGACCACGCAGTCGTCGAGGGACATGCCCATGTCTCGGACGGCGGTGTTACGGCCCAGGTGCTGGTCGGGCAGGAACAGGACCTTCTCGCCCTGCTCGAACGCCCACTCCAGGGCCCGCCGGGCGTTGGAGGAGGTGCAGATCGTGCCGCCGTGCTTGCCCGTGAACGCCTTGATGTCCGCGGACGAGTTCATGTACGAGACGGGTACGACCTGCTCGGCTATGCCGGCCTCGGTCAGCACGTCCCAGCACTCGGCGACCTGCTCGGCGGTGGCCATGTCGGCCATGGAGCACCCGGCGGCGAGGTCGGGAAGGACGACCTTCTGGTCGTCGCTCGTGAGAATGTCCGCCGACTCGGCCATGAAGTGCACACCGCAGAACACGATGTACTCGGCCTCCGGGCGGGCGGCCGCGTCCCGGGCCAGCTTGAAGGAGTCGCCCGTGACGTCCGCGAACTGGATGACCTCGTCGCGCTGGTAGTGGTGGCCGAGCACGAAGACCTTGTCGCCGAGCTTCTCCTTGGCCGCGCGGGCGCGGGCCACCAGGTCCGGGTCGGACGGGGACGGCAGGTCGCCGGGGCATTCGACGCCCCGCTCGCTCTTCGGGTCGGCCTCACGGCCGAGCAGCAGCAGGGCGAGCGGAGTCGGCTGTACGTCGAGCTCCGTGGTCTGGGCGGTGGTCACGACACGCACCCTTTCTACTTTTCGTCGATCTGACGTTATCTATCATAACCCGCTTCATGTCACTTTGACGATGGTCATCGCGTCGATGTGACATGAATCCCGGTGCCGCACGGGACGCGACGTCCGGGCGGCCCGCGGGCCGCTGTTCGCTTCCCCGCGGGTGTGCGAGCATGAAAGAACAGGCGAAAAGGAAGTCGCTCGGCCCGGAATGAATCCGGCGCCCCGACGGTTGAAGCCGTCGGCAAGCAGTCTCCGTACAACCCGGGAGAGATGTAGATGTCCGTATCGGACGAGACCGGCACCGTCACCGACGGCATCATCCTGTCCGACGCCGCAGCGGCGAAGGTCAAGGCCCTGCTCGACCAGGAAGGCCGTGACGACCTGGCCCTGCGCGTCGCCGTTCAGCCCGGCGGCTGCTCCGGCCTGCGCTACCAGCTCTTCTTCGACGAGCGTTCCCTCGACGGCGACGTCGTCAAGGACTTCGGCGGCGTCAAGGTCGTCACCGACCGCATGAGCGCCCCGTACCTGGGCGGCGCCTCCATCGACTTCGTCGACACCATCGAGAAGCAGGGCTTCACGATCGACAACCCGAACGCGACCGGCTCCTGCGCCTGCGGTGACTCCTTCAGCTAAGCCCTGAAGGCACCACCGCACCAACGCCGAAGGCGGCGGCCCCCTCCGACAGGGCCGCCGCCTTCGCGTCTGTCCGGGCTACTGGGCCACGGACTCCCGCGGCAGCCGCGCACCCGGCTTCACCTGCGGAATCTCCTTGCCGTCCGAGCCCACGACCTTCCGGTCGCCGAGCGGCGAGTCCAGCTGGAGGGTCCTCGTCATCTCCTTGGCGATCATGATGCAGACCTTGCCCTTCCAGGGCGTCTCGGTCACCGTCACGGTCACCTCGTCCGCGCTCTCGCTCGCCGTGGCGTCGTAGTCGCCGCACACCCCGCCCGTGAAGGTCACGGTCAGCTCCTTGCCGTCGGCCGTGTAGCCGTCCACCTTGACGTCGTGCGTCTTCGGCGCCGAGGTCGGCTCGTCGCTCGGCGCCATGGTCGACGGGGCGGACGGGGCCAGGGCGGAGGTGGTCAGGTACTTCGGATCGATGGCCGGATACGTCGCCGTGAAGGTGTCCTGCGCACCCGCCGCCCGTACCTCGAACAACCAGGACGGCACCAGCGCCGGCTGCCCTCCGGACACGGTGTGCGAGGCCAGCCCGAACACCGCTTTCTCGACGGTGACCGTGTTCTTCGCCGGCGTCGGGGACGCCGGCGCGGCCGAGGTCCCCTGCCCGCACGGCGCCTCGAGCCGGTCCTTCAGCGGTTCGGGGCTGGCGCAGCCGCCGATGCCCATGCGGTGGTCGGTCGTGGGCGCCGCGTTCAGCAGGGCGAGCGTCTTCCGCGCGCCGAGCACGGGGTACGTGTCCCCCTTCACCGGCGCCTTCAACCGGCCGCTGCCGCCGACCACTTCACCCTGCGCGCTCACGGTCAGGCCGGTGGTCCAGCCGTAGGTGGGCAGTCCGCCGACGACCGGGTCGGCGTTGACCGCCCGCTGGGCGCCCATCACCTGGCTCGCGTCGACCTTCGCGTCATCCTGACCGACCGCCTTGAGCACCGGCGCCGCGGCCTTCTTCGCGGCCGCCTCGCTCACCGTGTCACCGGCGGGGTTGGCCGGGTCCTTCGTGCAGACGGTGACGCTCTGGCAGGCGTCGGTCCCGGCGGCGTACCGATGGAAGGTCCAGATGCCCGGCGCCTGCCTGTTCACCACGAGGCTCGGCCCCGAGCCGTCCTTGCTGGGCCCGACCTGCCAGGCCTGCCCCTTCTCCACCGGCGTCCCGTCGAGCCCGAGCGCCTTCGCCAGCCGGGCCACCTCGTCCTGGGTGACCTCGCCGGATGCCCGGTATACGGGTGCCGAGTCCGGTCCGTCGGGCAGCGAACCATCGACCTTGTAGGTCACGCCGTAGGGGTTGGGCTCCCCGGGCGCGATGCCGTTGGAGCCGCCCTCGCTGTAGCCGTCGAGGGAGAGCGGCGGGGGAGTGCCGTCGCCGGGGGCCCCGGAACTCGTACGACCATCGGAACCGCCGGAGGCCGACGCCGCGAGGTAGGCCCCGCCACCGCCGACGAGCAGAACGGCGGCGGCGACGGAGGCGATGAGGACGGGGGAGCGGTGACGCACCGGGCGGGGGTGCTCGGCCTCGGGGTCGGGGGTGGCGTCGGGGACATCGGCGTCGTCCTCGCCACCCGCGCCGGCCCGGACACGAGCGGCCTCACCGGCCGCCGGGCTCTCGACCTCCTCGGCCTCTGCGCCTGCGGCCTCCTCGACCTCGGTGCGCGCGGGCTCCTCGGCCTCTACGCCTGCGGCCTCCTCGGCTTGGGTGCGCGCGGGTTCCTCGGCCTCTGCGCCCGCGGCCTCATCGACCTCCGTGCGTGCGGCCTCCTCGACCTTGGAGCGTGCGGGTTCCTCGGCCTCTGCGCCCCCGGCCTCCTCGACCTCGGTGCGCTCGGGTTCCTCGGACGAGACGCCCTTGGCCTCTTCACCTTCGGCGTCCGAGGCTTCAGAAGCGGCCGTCTCAGAAGCAGCCGTCTCGGGAGCCTCCGCTTCCGTCTCAGGAGCTTCCTCCGCGGACTCCTCCGCCGCAGGAGCCTCCGCCTCACCCTCCGTGACGTCCGGAGTCCCGGCACCCTGCTTCTCCAGGGCGCCCTGCTCCTCGGCATCCTTGTCGGGTCGCTCCGTAGTCACCGCATCGCTCCTTCACGTGCTGTCCCATGACCCTGACCCGGCCCTGTCAAATCGGCCTGCAAAGGGTCGTATCGCGCATCCCCTTTACGGGGGACGGCGATGGGACGCAGCGGGGGAGCGCGCGGTTCCCTCTCACGCGCCGATCCGGACTACCCGTGCCATCTACCGCGCCGGACTCGGTCCCTTTCAGTCCCCGTAGTCCGACATCGCGTCCAGCAGCCTGGCCGACTTCGACGGCACCGTCACACCATGGATGAGCGACGGGGAGACCGGACGGGAAGTGACCCGGTCGGGAGCGGCCCAGTGGGGCACCATCCGGGCGCAGTCGCCCCACAGCGACGCCATGTCGCCTTCGAGGTCGACCGGGGCCGGGGTGTGGACCTTGAGGTTCGTCATGGCAGAACCGTATGCACGCTCCTGCCCGCGAAGAAAGATCTACTATCGGGTAGATTTGGCGGCTTCAACAGAGTGCAACCACTGCTTCAGCGCTCCGCGACCGGGTAGCGTGAACTGTCAATCCGTCTTCTCCCCACAGGAGAATCCCGCCGTGCGCATCGCAGTCACCGGCTCCATCGCCACCGACCACCTCATGACCTTCCCCGGCCGCTTCGCCGATCAGCTCGTCGCGGACCAGTTGCACACGGTCTCGCTCTCCTTCCTGGTCGACAACCTCGACGTCCGTCGGGGCGGCGTCGGCGCGAACATCGCCTTCGGCATGGGTCAGCTCGGCACCACCCCGATCCTGGTCGGCGCGGCCGGCTTCGACTTCGACGAGTACCGGGCCTGGCTGGAGAGGCACGGCGTCGACACCGCCTCGGTGCGTATCTCGGAGACCCTGCACACGGCCCGCTTCGTGTGCACCACCGACGCCGACCACAACCAGATCGGCTCCTTCTACACGGGCGCCATGAGCGAGGCCCGCCAGATCGAGCTCAAGACCGTCGCCGACCGCGTCGACGGCCTCGACCTGGTCCTGATCGGCGCCGACGACCCGGAGGCGATGCTCCGCCACACCGAGGAGTGCCGCTCCCGGTCCATCCCCTTCGCCGCGGACTTCTCCCAGCAGATCGCCCGGATGAACGGCGACGAGATCCGGATACTGCTGGAGGGTGCGACGTACCTCTTCTCCAACGAGTACGAGAAGGGGCTCATCGAGTCCAAGACGGGCTGGTCCGACGCGGAGATCCTCGCCAAGGTCGGGCACCGCGTCACGACCCTCGGCTCGAAGGGCGTACGCATCGAGAAGGCGGGCGAGGGGCCCATCGAGGTGGGCTGCGCCGAGGAGGAGCGCAAGGCCGACCCCACCGGCGTCGGCGACGCCTTCCGCGCCGGCTTCCTGTCCGGTCTCGCGTGGGGCGTCTCCCTGGAGCGCGCCGCCCAGGTCGGCTGCATGCTGGCCACCCTCGTCATCGAGACGGTCGGCACCCAGGAGTACCAGCTGCGGCGCGCCCACTTCATGGACCGTTTCACCAAGGCCTACGGCCACGACGCCGCCGCCGAGGTCAGGAAGCACCTGGCGTGACGTACTAGGAGACGCGGCGGACCACGTACACGGAACCCTGGTCCGCCGGCTCCTCGCCCACGTACTCCTGACCGCGCATCTCGCACCACGCCGGGATGTCCAGCCGGGCCGCCTCGTCGTCGGCCAGGACCCGGACCGTGCCGCCCACCGGTACGTCCCCGATGACCTTCGCCAGTTCGATGACGGGGAGGGGGCACAGCTTGCCGAGCGCGTCCACGACCAGCGCGCCCTCCTCCCGCACCGTCACCGGCACCGGTGCCCCCAACTTCTCCCGCACCCCCGCCACGGCTCTCGGCAGCACCTCCAGGAACCGCTCCACGTCCTCCTCGGCCGCCCCCATCGGCAGGGAAACCCGCACATTCCCCTCACTCAGCACGCCCATCGCCTTCAGCACATGGCTGGGCGTCAGGGTGCTGCTCGTACAGGACGACCCGGACGAAACGGAGAAGCCCTCCCGGTCCAGCTCGTGCAGCAATGTCTCCCCGTCGACATAGAGACACGAGAAGGTGACGATCCCCGGCAGCCGCCGCTCGGGATCGCCCACGACCTCCACGTCCGGCACCAGCCGCGGCACCCGCGCCCGGATCCGCTCCGTCAGCTCCCGCAGCCGTACCGCCTCTTGCGCGGCCTCGGCCCGCACGGCCCGCAGCGAGGCCGCCGCCGCGACGATGCCGGGCAGATTCTCGAACCCGGCCGCCCGCCCGGACTCCCGCTCGTCGGCCGGCCCTTGGGGAGCGAACCGCACCCCTTTGCGCACGACGAGCAGTCCGACTCCGGGGGGACCGCCCCACTTGTGCGCGCTCGCGGTGAGCAGCGACCAGGGCCCCTCCACCGGCCCCCACCCCAACGACTGCGCCGCGTCCACCAGCAACGGCACCCCGGCCGCCCGACACACCTCGGCCACCTCCGCCACCGGCTGCTCGGTCCCGACCTCGTGGTTGGCCGACTGAAGACACGCCACCGCGGTGTCCGGCCGCAGGGCATCGGCGTACGACCGCGGACTCACGCTTCCCCCACGGTCCACCGGGATCTGCGTGACCGTCCCGCCGTCGGCCTCGTGCGCATCGCCCGAGTGGAGTACGGAGGAATGTTCAACGGCTGACACGATCAGGTGACGCCCGACGCGACGCCGTGCGGCCAACGCCCCGGAAATACCGGAGTGCACGGCCCGAGTACCGGAGGAAGTGAACACCAACTCGTCCGGCCTGCACCCGACAGCCTCGGCAGCAGCCTCCCGAGCGGCGTCGAGGAGCAGCCGGGCCCTGCGCCCTTCACGGTAGAGACGGGACGGATCGGCCCACCCTTCATCCAATGAGGCCAACAGCGCCTGACGGGCTACGGGATGGAGGGGAGCAGCGGAAGCAGCGTCGAAGTAAGACACGCGGCAACGCTAACCCCCCAAGGGGCGCGGAGCTGTGGCACCGGCGGCTCCGCCGCGGGGCGCGATCAGCCACAAACAACCCGCAGCCGCCAATTCAGCGAACCCACGGAGTGACTAGGCACCCCTCCCGCTGACCCCCCGGAGGGCGTCGGCTAGGGTTTGGTCCGCATAAACATCCAAACCCCTGCCC
>NZ_JBSFHA010000077.1:20813-53193 GCF_053596855.1 Streptomyces sp. NPDC001617 | reverse complement strand
GGACGGTCGTGGTGCTCAGGTACTTCCACGACCTCTCGGACGACGAGATCGCGGCCGACCTGGACATCTCGCCGTCGACGGTGCGCTCCCAGCTCGCCCGGGGGATCGAGAAGCTCGGAAGCCAGTTCCCCGCACTCTCCCACCCTTCACCACGGCAGCACACGGAAGGAATCCGATGACTTCGTACGGCGACGCACGGTCTTCCGGCTGCACACCTTTTCGAACAGGAACTGATGAACGCCATGAACCGTTACGCGAACTCCGCCGAGGCGCCCGACTTCGACGCGCCCCGGATCGTGCGCCGCACCCGGCGCAGGCGGGCCGTCGGCATCGGCGCCGTCGCCGCCGCCCTCCTCGTGGCGGGCGGGGGAACCGCTCTGGCCACCTCGGTCGCGGGCGGCTCGCACTCGGCGGCGAGCAGCACGGTCACCAAGAGCGACGCCACCACCCTGCTGTTCGACGACCACGGCGTGACCATCCCGATGGACTTCTCGCGCCTGGACCTGGTGCTCGCCAAGCAGGCGCTCCTGAAGACGCAGACGAAGCTGGGCACCGTCACCAAGAAGGCCGTCAAGAACTGCAAGCCCGGTTCGGTGGTAGGTGTGGACCCGCACACCCCGAAGATCGTCAAGTCCGGCGACACGGTCAACCTGACCCTGTGCGCCGACTGATCTGACACCATCCGCTTGTCGATCACGTGGATGACCTGGTCGAACTGGGTTCCTGATCGGGAGATCGCGCGAGGTTTGGCGCACTGCAGCAGAATGCACAGTTCGGCAACGCGGCAGACCAACCGGAGCGCACCCCGAGCTATGTCTCCGACAAGACGGAGGCGGAGTGACGGGTCGTGCGGGCGGTGCTGCCCGTTCCGGCCTGGCTGGAGGGGCGGGGCGGGCGGAGGGCTACGGCCACCGTGTGATGCTCGACGCGGTCCACCACGTCGTGGACAACGGCGTTCAAATGGGCCAACCTGCCCGGGGACTTCGCGCCGTATCGGCGCGTGCCGCCTTCGCCCGCCGATGGCAGGCCACGGGGCTGCTCGCCGAACTCCACGACCAGCTGCGGGACAGAGTCCGCCAGAAGCACGGCCGGATCCAGGATCCAATGGCCGCGATCGCGGACTCTCAGTCCGCGCGGGCAGCGGCGAACATCCCGCGTCCCACCTCCGGGTGGGACGCGGGAAGAAGGTGGGCGGCCGCAAGCGGCACCTGGTGGTGGACTGAGCGCATGTCTTCCCGGCCCGCTGCAGACTCCAGCACCGACAAGATCCGCTGACAATCCGGCGAGGGTCTGCGCCAACACGCCCGTCTGCCGCCGGGGCACCATCGAACCCGCCACGGCGCTTCCCGCGGGCTCCGCGACCACGCAAGGCGGCCCGGCCAGCACCTCGGTCACTGTCCCCCGGGCGTCCACCAGCCGCTGAGGCGCGCGTTCACCGTCTCCGGCAGCGCCACCCAACTCGCGCCGCTGGAGCACGAGTTCCTCACCGCGAGCCTGCGGACGCGGGGCGCCGAACAGCGCGCGGCGGCCCGCACGACCCGTCGACTGCGCTCTCTGAGCGCGGCGTTGGCCGCCCTGCTCGTGATGGCGCTCACCGCCGCCGGGCTGGCGTTCACCCAGCGCCAGAGCGCGGTCGACGCGCAGCGCACGGCGTTGTCGCGGCAACTCGCCGCCCAGTCCGCGGGGTTGCTGGACACCAATCCCGACCTGGCCTCGTTGCTCGCGGTCCAGTCGTATCGGATGAGCCCCACCGCCGAGGCTGTGACCAGCCTCTACACGGCAGCCGCCCTGCCGCTGCGCCAGCGCCTCACCGGACACAGCGCCCAGGTGTGGACGGTGACGTTCAGCCCGGACGGGCACACCCTGGCCACCGCGAGCGACGACGAGACCATCCGGCTGTGGGACACGGCCACCGGTAGGGCCAGGGCCACGCTCGCCGGTCACGGCGGTGCCCAGGCGGCGGTGGCCTTCGCTCCCGACGGCCGGACGCCGGCCGCCGGCGGGGAGAGCGGCGTTCAGCTCTGGGATGTGGCCACGGGCACGATCCGGGCCAGGTTCCCCGGCCACGGCCAGGTGTTGGCGGTGGCGTTTGTCCCTGGCGAGGGCCGCACCGAGATCTCCCTGAAGCAGCCGGGCCCGCCGTTGCACGACGACGCGACTGCTGAGCAGCTCCGCGAGCTGATCACGAGGGGCGCCCTGGGCGGTCTCGTCTTCAACACGGACGATGCCTGGGGGCTGTACGAGACCCTCAAAGCCCGCGGCGTCACCGACGTCACTCAGGAGCCCACCGACCACTTCTATGGCACCGACATGGGCTTGCGGGACCCGTTCGGCAACGCCATCCGGATCGTCGAGCAGGGGAACGTCCCCCCGGAGACGACGGCCTGACCGTTGCGCCTCCTGCCCCAGAACGAGTTCGGCCGCAGCCTTGGGCATGCGACCTTCGATGAGACCGCTCACCCTTCACCGCAACGTGACAGTGAGTCGGCTCAACCGGGTCACGTTGCCGTGACCCGATCCCCTCGGCCCCCTGCACCTGGGCCGCCAGGACCGTAGCTGCCCTGCATGGCCACTGCATCCCGGTTTCGCCCTTTCGGGGTGTTGTTGATGTTGTCGGCGTGATCTCCAGGCTCATCGCCTCGCGCACGTGCCTCGTCCGCAGCGGGCTGCCGGACGCGGCGAACACCGTCATGATCGGCTGGTAGGCCGGATGGTCCCGCAGCTTCTGGGCCGGCGGCGCGGGCGGTGCCGGATCGGGCGGCTCCAGCAGCGTCTCGCGGGTGATCCGGACCTCCTCGGCGGCCCGGCCGAGCTCGTCCAGCCGTGTGGTCAGCCGCGCGACCTGCTCCCTCGTCGCCTCGGCCTGCGCGGCGCTCTCCCGTTCCCGTTCCTCCCGTCGCGCCAGCATCGCTCCGAGGGTCAGCTCCCCGCCGGTCATGCGCTCAAGATCCCGTAGGCGCGCTCCACGATCCACCGCTTCGGATACGGCACGAACCCGGCCTGGGCCGGGTTGCGCTCGACGATCTCCACCTCGATGCCCACCGTCCCCCCCCGTGCGCGACGACGGCGTTCTTGAAGCCCTGGTCGACCAGGGCTTCTCCACGCTGTGGGTGTCGGCGGCGACCCTGTCCAGCAGCGCGATGAAGGCGGCGGCGTCGTGCACGGACGCGGCGAGCACCACCACCGCGATCGCCAGGCCCAACACGTCAACGGCAAGGCCGCGCTTGCGGCCGGTACCTTCTTGCCGCATCACGCCCCGTCGACTCCGCGGGCACCCCGGCCGCCGCGTGCACGCTCTGCTTGCCGATGTCCCCGAACGCGCCTATCCGCGCGACCTCAAAGTTCCTGCTCGTCGTGGCACCACTGAACGTCCCGGGCGCGACGGGCTCGCCCGTGAACCCCGTCGCCGCCCTGTGACAACCGACCAGTCCGGTTACCGTGCGTGGGAGATCTTACGAACCGTGACTCATGTCCCTGATGCCCGTATCCTCGTCAATATCAGATACTTCCGAAATGTGGACTATCTAAGGTGTGAGCGAGGCTGAGCGTGGTTCGGTCCGGCGGCGAACCCATACCCACGGGGCGTGTGACAGAGGGCACGGGACCCGCCCGTTTCCGTGAACGGTTCTTGCAGGGCGAGCCGGTCGCGGCGGGTGTGCGCACGTCGATCCTGAATTCCTGGCAGCGGTGCCGGTCCATGGGACTGTCGCCGGACCAGTCCGACCTTCCGTTCCGGGAGGATTTCGATCCGGACGCCCGGCTCGTCCACGCGGCCGTGCCCGTGCTCGACCGGCTGCAGCTCCGGTTCGCCGGCAGCGCGATGAACATCTCCGTTGCCGACGCGAGCGGGACGGTGCTCCTGCGGCGTTTCGGAGAGACGTCGCTGGCCCGACGTCTCCCGGCTATTCAGAGCGTTCCAGGGTTCGTGTTCGCCGAGCAGGTCGCCGGTACCAACGGCATCGGTCTCGCCCTGGCGGAGCGGCAACTCATCCGGGTCTACGGTGCCGAGCACTTCGCCGAGCGCTCCCAGGGCAGCGCCTGCCGCGCGCTTCCCCTCCGCGACCCGCTCAACGGCCGCATCGAGGGGGTCCTGTGCTTCGGTTATCCGCGCAGCGCCGAGGATCCAGAGCTGGACATCGTGATACGCAGGGCGGCCGCGGCCGTCGAGCGGCGGCTGCTGGGGCAGAGTTCCGCGCGTGAGCACGCTCTGCTGCGGGCGTACCAGGACACCGCGGCCGAAGCCGCCGCCGGCCTTTACCGCAGCATCGGCGTGGACGAACTGGCCCTCGAACTGCATCCCCGTGACCGGGCGATCATCATGGAACAGGCCGCCGAACTGATCTCCCGCGCGCAGCGGGCCGCGGTCGCCGTGTCCCTGCCCGACGGCCGGCAGGTCACGCTCGTGAGCCGACCGGTGACCAGCGCCTCCGGAGTGGAGGGCATCGCCATCGAGGCCGTCCTCCCCGCCGCCTCGCAGCGCGCGCCCTTCACTGTGCCGCACTGGGTCGACGCGCCGCCGGGCCTCCCCGCCGAGCTGGCCGTCGCCCTCGCCCCCCTGGCGTCCGGGGCCGTTCCCGGCGTCGTGGCGCCCGGGCATCTCTCCGTCACGGTACCCGGCCAGGTCGCCGTGGGCGGCGAGGGCGTCACCACCGCCGACGTCGACGGCGCGACGGACGGTCGCCTCGACTCGCCGCTTCCCACGAGAGGGCTCGTGATGGTGGGGGAGCCGCACGTGGGGATGTACGCCTTGGCCGCGCGACGCCGCCTGGAGCTGCTGTCCGAGGCCAGTACCCGCATAGGCACCACCCTGGACGTGCGCCGCACCGCCGAGGAACTCGCCGAGACGGCGGTGGCGCGACTGGCCGACTTCGTCACCATCGATCTGTCCGAGCCTGTACTGCGTGGCGAGGAGTCCGCCGATCCCGGCGGTGACCTGCGCCGCACGGTGGTCCACGGCATCCGCGACGACTGTCCCTTCCGCCCTGTGGGCAAACAGGTCGACTACGGCCCGAACACGCCTCAGCTGCGGTGTCTGACCAGCGGGGAGGCGGCGCTGGAGCCGGACCTGAGGGCCGCCGCGGGCTGGCTGGGGCAGGACCCCGAGCACACCGAACAGCTGCTGAGCCACGTCCACTCCCTCATCGCGGTGCCCCTGGTCGCCCGCGGTGTCGTCCTGGGCGTTGCCACTTTCTACCGCTCGCAGGACCCCGCCCCCTTCGGGGACGACGACCGCTCGCTGGCCCAGGAACTCGCCACCCGCGCCGCGCTGTCCATCGACAACGCCCGGCGCTACACGCGCGAACGCACCATGGTCCTGGCCCTGCAGCGCAGCCTGCTCCCGCACGGTCTGCCCGACCAGGACGCCGTCGAGGTCGCCCATCGCTACCTGCCCGCCGAATCCGACGTCGGCGGCGACTGGTACGACGTCATCCCGCTGTCCGGCACCCGCATCGGCCTCTTCGTCGGCGACGTCGTCGGCCACGGCATGCTCTCCGCCGCCACGATGGGCCAGCTGCGTACCGCCGCACGCAGCTTCGCCGAACTCGACTTTCCCCCGGACGAAGTGCTCACCCACCTCGACAACCTCGTGGGGCGCCTGGACCGGGAGGACCCCGCTTCCGACGGCGTCGGCACCATCGGCGCGACGTGTCTGTACGCCGTCTACGACCCGACCTCGCAGCAGTGCACCATGGCCCGCGCCGGACACCCCCCGCCCGCGCTGGTCCACCCCGACGGCACCGTGTCGCTCCCCGACCTGCCCGCCGGCCCCCCGCTCGGCCTCGGGGGCCTGCCCTTCGAAACCGCCGAGATCCACCTTCCGGAAGACAGCCAACTGGTCCTGTACACCGACGGACTCATCGAGGACCGGCACCGCGACATCGACGTCGTCCTCGACCAGCTGCGCGGGGCCCTGGCCCACCATCCAGAACGCACGCCAGAGGACACCTGTCAGGCGATCCTGGACACCGTGGCCCCCGCCCATCCCTGCGACGACATCGCCCTGCTCGTGGCCCGCACGCACGCCCTCGACCCGGATCGGATCGCCACCTGGGACCTGCCCGCCGACCCGGCACTCGTCAGCGAGGTCCGCGCCTCCGCCACCCGGCAGATGGCCGACTGGGGGCTCGACGAGGCCGCGTTCGCCGCGGAACTGATGCTCAGCGAGCTGGTCACCAACGCCATCCGCCACGGTGCCGGGCCCATCAGGGTACGGCTGCTCCACGGCCGCACCCTGATCTGCGAGGTCTCCGACACCAGCAACACCGCTCCGCACCTGCGCCGGGCGGCCACCACCGACGAGGGCGGCCGCGGCCTCTTCCTCGTCGCGCAGCTGTCACAGAGCTGGGGTACCCGCTACACCCCGGAGGGCAAGGTCATCTGGGCCGAATGCGGGCTCGACGGCGCGTGAGACCCGAGCGCGGCGTTGAGCCGTTGGGGGCACGAGAGACAGCAAATGTCTGATATCTGGTCATGTGTCCGGATAGCATCGCTCATGACAGTCGGGAACAACTCGCCAGGCCGATCACCGGAGATGTCCGTGGAACCTCTGGTCCGCGTCCGCGGGCTCGCCAAGCGGTTCGGCGGGACCCTCGCGCTGGCCGGGGTCGACCTGGACGTCCACGCCGGCAGCGTCCTCGCCCTGCTCGGTCCCAACGGAGCCGGAAAGTCGACGCTCATCAAGGTGCTCGCCGGCGTCCACCACGCCGACACAGGGCGGATCACGGTGGACGGGCACCCGCTCGGGAGTCATGCCGCTTCCCGCAGCATGTCCTTCATCCACCAGGATCTCGCTCTGGTGGAGTGGATGACGGTCGCCGAGAACATCGCCCTGAGCGCCGGGTATCCGCGGCGCGCCGGACTGATCTCCTGGCGGCGGACCCGAGACCGCTGCGCCGAGGCCCTGCGCATCGTCGCCGGACATCTCGATCCCGACGCACCGATCGCCCGGCTCGCCCCGGCAGAGCGTTCACTGGTCGCCATCGCACGAGCGCTGGCGACCCGGGCCAAGCTCATCGTCCTCGACGAGCCGACCGCCCGCCTTCCCGCCGCGGACTGCGCCCGGCTGTTTCGTGTCCTGCACACACTGCGCGACCGGGGGCACGGCATCCTCTACGTGAGCCACCGTCTCGACGAGGTCTACGAGGTCGCCGACACTTTCGCCGTCCTGCGCGACGGCCGTCTCGTCAGCCACGGCGCACTGAAGGGCCGGAGCCCTGCCCGTCTGGTGCAGGACATCGTCGGCGAGGAGCTGACCGGCCGCCACCGGGCCACGGCGCCTGTCCCCGGCCCGGTCGTCCTGACCCTCGACGGCGTACGGACGGCCGGCGCGGGACCGGTCAGCCTGGAGCTCAGGGCCGGGGAAGCCCTGGGCCTGGTCGGCCTCTCGGGCGCCGGACACAGGGACCTGGGCCGAGCCCTCGCCGGTTCCCTGCCCCTCCTCGAAGGACGTGCCCTTCTCGGCGGCCGCCCGTACAGTCCCCGTACGGTCGCCCAGGCCGTCGGACGCGGTGTCGCCTTCGTGCCCGGCGACAGACAGCAGGAGGGCTGCCTCGCCGAACTGACCGTACGGGAGAACTTCCTGGCCAACCCCCGGGCGGGAGGCCTGCCGACGCTGCACTGGATCAGCCCCCGCCGCGAACGTGCCGAGGCCGCCACCCTGATCGAACGGTTCACGGTGCGCCCCCGCGACAGCGAAGCCCCCATCGCCACACTGTCCGGCGGAAACCAGCAGAAGGTCATGATCGGCCGGTGGCTCCGGGTGGGCCTGCGGCTACTCATCCTCGAGGAGCCGACCGCGAGCGTGGATGTCGGCGCCAAGACCGCGGTCCACCGCCTGCTCGACGAGGCACTGGCCGACGGCCTTGCGGTCCTGCTCATCTCCACCGACTTCCAGGAGGTCGTGGACGTATGCCGGCGCGCGCTGGTCTTCGCCCGCGGGTCCGTGACGGCCGAGCTGAGCGGTCCGGCCCTCACCGTCGTCGGGCTCACCCGCGCGGCGTCCGCCATGCCCCCCTCCGGAACCGCGTCGAACCCGTGACCCCCTCGCCCCGGCCGCGACCGCATCGACAGGGCCGACCGAACCGACTCGGCCGACGAGGCAGGCCCGCTCTCCCGACCCGAGCGCCCGGCCCCGCTGGACACCTCATCGGTGCTTACGGCCTTCTGGCACTCACCGCCCTGCTCTTCCTGATCTTCTCCCTCACGCTGCCGCGCACCTTTCCCACCCGGGACACCGTCGACTCCATCCTCTCCAACCAGTCGATCCCCGCCGTTCTCGCGCTCGCCGCCATGGTCCCCATCGTGACCGGCGCCTTCGACCTCTCCATCGGCTACGGCCTCGGCCTGGCACACGTGATGGTGATGCAACTCGTCGTCAACGTCGGGTGGCCCTGGCCGCTCGCCTGTCTCACGGTGATCGGCGCAGGGGCGGTCGTCGGCGTCCTCAACGGCGTCATCGTCGAATTCGGCCGGATCGATTCCTTCATCGCCACTCTCGGGACCGGCAGCATGATGTACGCCATGACCGGCTGGATCACCGGCGGCGGCCGCATCGTCCCCGGCCCGCACGGCCTCCCGGCCGCCTTCACCGACATCTACGACTCGAAGTTCCTCGGCATTCCAGTCCCTGCCTACTACGTGCTCGCCCTCGCCGTCGCCCTCTGGCTGGTGCTGGAGAGGCTGCCGCTGGGCCGATATCTGTACGTCATCGGCTCGAACCCGCGCGCGGCCGACCTCGTCGGCATCCCGACCCGCAGGTACAG
Organism: Streptomyces sp. NPDC001617; assembly: GCF_053596855.1. Taxonomy (NCBI): domain Bacteria; kingdom Bacillati; phylum Actinomycetota; class Actinomycetes; order Kitasatosporales; family Streptomycetaceae; genus Streptomyces; species Streptomyces sp. NPDC001617. The sequence continues at coordinate 44,431 of NZ_JBSFHA010000077.1, read as the reverse complement.
CGTCTACGCGTTCGCCGCGTCGGGGCTGATCGTCGGCTTCGCCGGTGTGCTCCTCGCCGCCCAGCAGGAAATCGGCAATCCGAGCGTCGGACTGGACTACCTGCTGCCCGCATTCGTCGGCGCCCTTCTCGGCTCCACCGCGATCAAACCCGGCCGCCCCAACGCGATGGGCACCCTCGTCGCGGTCGCCGTCCTCGCCGTCGGCCTCACCGGCATCAGCCAGATGGGCGCCGACTTCTGGACGGTCCCTCTGTTCTACGGCGCCACCCTGCTCATCGCCGTCGGCCTGGCCGGCTACTCCGCCCGCCGCCTGCGCACCGGCACCATCGCGGCCCGCGATGCGCCTGCCGCACCGCCGCAGCCGCCGTCCGCCCCCACGCAGAACGGTGGCGCACCGGGCGACCCTCCATAAACGTCGCCATGGGCACCACCTGAGAGCCTCCGGCCACATCCTCCCGCTCATCCCCGCGAGGAGCTCCCCGTGAACCGCAACCGCAAAGCCACCGTCGGCGTACTCAAGGCTCGGTCCATCGCCGCCGCCCTGCTGGCTGCGGCAACCGTCGTCGCCGGCTGCGAACAGGGCTCGTCAAGCGCCCCGGACGGCTCCACCACGGGACCGAGCGGCTGCCCCGCAGCCCAGGCAAGGGCCCACGCCGCCGTCAGACAGGCGGAGAAGACAGACGTTCCCTGGAACGGACCGACCAGCGGCCCCTCTGCGGTGTCCGGCAAGACCCTCGTCTACGTCGCCCAGACCATGACCAATCCCGGCGTCGCGGGCGCTGCGAAAGGCGTGAGCGCAGCCGCACGGGTCATCGGCTGGAATGTCCGGGTGATCGACGGCGACGGTACCCCCGCCGGCATCCAGGCGGCGATGAGCGAGGCCGTGGACCTCAAGCCCTCGGGCATCGTCATCGGCGGCTTCGACCCCGACTCGACCTCGCAGCAGGTCGCGCAGGCCAAGGCGGCGGGCATCCCGCTCGTCGGCTGGCACGCGGTCGCTGCCCCCGGTCCCAGTCGGCAGCCCAGACTCTTCACCAACGTCACCACCAGCGTCGAGGACGTGGCCGCAATCAGCGCGCAATGGGTCATCTCGAACTCGGGAGGCCACGCCGGGGTCGTGGTCTTCACCGACGCCTCGATCCCCTTCGCCAAGAACAAGTCCGAACTCATCAGGAAGGAGCTCCTCACCTGTGCGGGCGTGAAGCTGCTGGCGTACGAGAACATCCCCATCCCGGACGCGAGCAGCCGCACCCCGCGGGAGGTCTCCTCGCTCCTCTCCCGCTTCCAGAGCAGGTGGACACACTCCGTCGCCATCAACGACCTCTACTTCGCCGATGCCGCCCCGGCCTTCCGCGCGGCCGGCAAGAAGGGTTCCGGCCCGCCCTTCAACATCGGCGCCGGAGACGGCGACCCCTCCGCCTTCCAGCGCATCAACAGCGAGCAGTACCAGGCCGCCACCGTGCCCGAGCCGCTGTCCCTACAGGGCTGGCAGATCGTCGACGAGTTCAACCGCGCTTTCTCCGGCCGTCCCGCCAGCGGATATGTAGCCCCCGTCCACATCACCACGGCCGCCAACAGCGACGGTGCCACCGCTTGGGACCCTTCGGGCTACCGGGAGGGGTACCGGAAGATCTGGGGTTCGTAACAGCGGCGCCGGCATCGAGCAGGCGCACCGCTTGCGTGGTTCATGGCGACTGGCCGAACTCAGCGCGTGGGGACGGTGGTTACGCCGCCGTCGCCGGTGTCGGGGTGTACTCGGTGAGCAGGAGTGCGATGTCGTCCGTCCTTTCGTGGGACCGGCAGGCATCCTGCAGCAGTCCGTCGGCCAGATCTTCCAGGCGGTCCCCGCCCATGCGGGCCAGTGAGGCCCGGAGCCTGCCGATGCCGGAACCGATGTCCGAGCCGCGCCTCTCGATGAGCCCGTCGGTGTACAGGGCGAGGATCGATCCGGGCGCGAGGCGCAGCTGCGACTCGGGATAGTCGGGCGTTGCCTCGACGCCGATCAGAGGGCCGCCCGGTACGTTCAGGATTTCGGTGTGTCCGTCGGGCAGTCGCAGCAGGGGCGGGCAGTGGCCCGCGCGGACGATGCGCACGACCCCCGAGCGGGGGTGGAGGAGGGCGTAGCAGCAGCTGGCGAGCAGCGCGGGGTCGAGGTCCATATGGAGCCGGTTGGTACTGGCGAGGACGTCGCTCGGTCGATGGCCGGCGGTGACGAAGGCCCGCATCGCGCTGCGGAGCTGGCCCATGGCGGCCGCGGCGGCCACGTTGTGTCCCTCGACGTCCCCGACGATCAACGCGACCTCGTCACCGACGGGGATGACGTCGTACCAATCGCCTCCGATGTCCATCCCACTGGTGCCCGGAACATAGCGCCCGGTGACGCGGAGGCCCGGCAGCGTGGGTAGCCGGTGGGGCAGCAGTGCGTTCTGCAGGCCGCGGGCCAGGGCGAATTCGGCGTCGTAGAGCCGGGCGCGTTCGAGAGCCTGGGCGATCAGGCCGCCCAGCGCGGTGAGAAGGCCGCGTTCCTCGTCGGGGAACCGGTGGACGTCGTCGAAGGCGAGCATGCAGGCGCCGACCGGGCGGTTGGAGGCGATCAGTGGCAGGAACGCCCAGGAGTTCGAGTGGCCGACCAGGATCCCGGGGTAGGTCTCGAGGAGCTCCTCCCGGGTCTCGACGAACAGCGGGGCCCCGGAGGTCAGCGCGTCCGTCACCGGCAGTCGGGTATGCAGCGGGGTTCCCTCGAAGCCGGCGAGGAAGCGCTTGGAGTAGCCGCGCTGCGCGAGCAGGTGCAGGCGCTGCTCCTCGACGACGGCGACCGCCAGCTTCTGGCCGCCGAAAGCGGGCAGTAGCTGGTCGGCGACGGCGTCGAACACCTCGTGCGCGGTGACCGCCTCGGTGAGGGCGCTGCCCAGCTGGAGCACGCGGTAGAGGGATCCCACGCGGGGGGCCGTGGGCGGGGGTGACAAGGAGACGGGAGGACCCTCCTCCGCGAGGAACGTCCCGGGTCCGGCCCCGTCGGGCAGCGGCTGCCTCACGGGTGCCGCCCATCCCGTCATGCCCTGCCCGCCGGGGTGCAGGGAGAAGACGAGCCACTCGTGGGGTGGGCGGCGGACCAGGAAGGAGACCGGTTGCTGGGAGATCACGGCGGCCCGGTAGCGGTCCTCGTACACGGGATCGGCCAGCCAGGGCAGCACGTCCCAGGGGCGTTGGCCGAGCAGTTCGTCCTGGCGGATCCGCAGCAGACTCTCGAGGCTGTGGTTTGCGTAGGTGACACGTCCGTCCGGGGAGAGCGCGAAGAAGCCGTCCGTGAGTCGCTCGAGCGCCGCCACAGCAGCCATGCCGCTTCCGGAATCGAGCACGGCACCGACCAGGTGGGACGCTGTCTGCGGGTCGTGCGGGCTCTCGGGCACCCGTCCCCACAGCTCGACGGTGCGAGGCCTTCCGCTGCCATCCCGGATGCTCACGCAGTGCGCGAGCACATGTCCCTCCTCGACCGCGGCACGCGCGGCTGACCGGAAGCCGGGCAGGTCCGCCGGTTCGATTCTGGCCGCCAGGGTGGCCACCCGTCCGTCGAACTCGCGGGGTGGAATCCCGAAAATCGAGCACAGCTCGTCGTCGGCCGTGAAGGCTCCGGTGTCGAGGTTCCAGTCGAACAGTCCCACCCGTATCGCCGGAGCGGAGGGCAGCGGGACCACCAGCGGAGCCGTCCGTTCGTCCCACTCGCCGAACAGTCGGTGTGCGCTCAGACCGGCGAGGGCGGTGCCCAGACGGTCGGCCGCGGAGCGCAGCTGTCGGCGCTGTGCCCTCGACAGCCCCGTCCGGTCGGGCCCGGGCGTCCACAACACGGCCATCGTTCCGAAAGTCCGCCCGCTCGCTGATACGGGCACCGAGGCAGAGCCGAACGGGTAGGGCACGGCGACCGAGAGCTGGGGGAAGCGCCGCATCGTCTCCTCCGCGTCGCTCAGGTGGACCATGCGCCCCGAGCGGTACGCCTCCGCCACCGGAATGCGGCTGTTCACCGGGATCCGACGCCAACCGCCCAGCAGGGAGGGCGGTGTCCCGCACGCCGCGGCCAGGAGGAGCGAGTGATGGTCGCCGGAGAGCAGGAACACACTTCCGGCATGCGCTCCGGTCACCTCCACGGCATCGACGACGGCGCTGACCAGCGCGTCGTCACGCTCGGGCGATTCGCCGACACGCGCGGCGCCGAACGGATACGAGCTCGATGCCACACCGTCGGCCGACACGTTGCCCTCGATCATCCATGAGGAATTTTCTCCATTTTAGGTTGGTTTGCGGCTTCTTGGGAGCGAGTGCCGGGCCGAAACCGGGGCGAGTGGTGATCGGCGGCGCGGGCCGACCGAAGGCGACGATGTCCAGCAGGGACTTCACATGAAGCGACCCTGGCGGCCGTCAGGCCGCCGGGGTCTTCGTGGTCACGGTGTCGCTCCGCTCTCCTCCACATCCCGCCCCTGGAGGCCACAACCGATCCTTTAACTTGAATCATCAAGTGATCTCACTTGACAGTTCAAGTTATTGAACTCTACTTTTAACTTGAAGCATCAAGTTAATCGGGCAAGAAGTGCTCACCCCCTGGAGCCAGAAATGCGCGCACTGAACGTTCCCGCTCCCGGACAGCCCCCGGAGATCTCCGAGCTGCCCGCTCCCTCCGTCGCCGAGGGGACCGTCCTGGTCAGGGTCAGGGCTGCCGGGCTCAACGCCCTCGACAACGCCCTCGCCGTGGGTGCCATGGCCGAGGTGATGTCCCATCAGTACCCGCTCGTGCTGGGCCGTGACGCGGCCGGTGTGGTGGAGGCGGTCGGTGCGGGTGTTGATCACGTCAAGCCTGGTGACGAGGTCTTCGGGCACATCCTGCTGGCGCCTCCCGTTCAGGCCGGAACCATCGCCGAGTACGCAGTGCTGCCTGCCGCCTCGGTTGCCGCCAAGCCTTCCGCCGTGGACTTCGTGACCGCCGCTGCCCTGCCGTTGGCCGGTGCCGCCGCCCTGGGGGCGGTTGACGGCATCGATCCCCAGCCGGGTCAGACCGTTCTCGTCATCGGAGCCGGTGGGGGTGTCGGGTCGTATGCCGTGCAGCTCATCGCGGCCCGTGGAGCCACCGTCATCGCCACCGCCGCTGCCGGTGACGCCGACCGGCTCAAGGCCCTCGGCGCCGCCACAGTCGTGGACTACACGACCGGGTCCGTGGCCGACCAGGTCCGTGCCGCCTGTCCCGAGGGGATCGACGCCCTCATCGATCTCGTTTCCTACGCAGTCGATTCCCTGCCCCTGGACCTCCTGGTCAAGGGCGGCAAGGTCGCGAGCACGCTCGGCGCCGCCGACGAGCAGACCCTCTCCGCCCTCGGCCTCGCGGGCGCCAACGTGATGGCCGCGCCCACCCGCGAGGTCATCGCCCCGCTGGCCCGGCAGGTCGCCGACGGCGCGCTCACCGTCGACGTCACCACCACCCTGCCCTTCGGTCGAGCCGTCGAAGGCCTCGCCACACTCGCCTCCGGCGCCGCGCGCGGCAAGATCGTCGTCACTTTCGACGACTGACCGCACTCCCGCGGAGGGTCCCTTCAGATCCTCGTACCCGACAACCCGTCAGCACTCTCGCGGCCGACGGCGTCTCAAGGAACCGACATGACCGGCACAGCCGAACGAATGCCCGCGATCTATGTGTCACACGGCGCCCCACTGCTGGCCGACGACCCGCTCTGGCCAGCCCAACTGGCCGAGTGGTCCGGTGAGTTGCCCAGGCCGAAGGCCATTTTGATGATCTCGGCACACTGGGAAGACGCGCCGCTCGCGATCGGCGCCACCACCACCGTCCCGTTGATCTACGACTTCTACGGCTTCCCCGAGCACTACTACCAGGTCACCTATCCCACCCCCGGAGCCCCGGAACTGGCGGACAGGGTCCGCAAGTTGCTGCACACCCCGGGCATGCCGACGCAGGACTTTCCCGAGCGAGGGCTCGATCATGGTGCGTACGTGCCTCTGAGGGAGATGTACCCCGACGCCGACATCCCGGTTCTCCAGATCTCCCTGCCCACGCTCGACCCGCGCCGGCTGGTGGACATGGGACGCAAGCTCGCTCCGCTGCGTGACGAGGGCGTGCTCATCATGGGCAGCGGATTCTTCACCCATAACTTCCGTGCCATGAACATGGAGAACCGAGTCCACTCCGCGATGGCCGAGTTCGACGCCTGGGGCAGTGAGGTCCTGGGCGCCCACGACATCGACGGCCTGCTGGACTTCGAGCGCAAGGCGCCGTCGAGTCGGCTCGCTCATCCGCGCAGCGACCACCTGGCGCCCCTGTTCGTAGCCCTCGGTGCCGGACACGACGAACTGGACACCCAGCGCAGTGTCATCGAGGGCTTCTGGCTGGGTATGGCCAAACGGTCCGTCCAGATCGGCTGATCGCCCCCCTCACACACAACGCCCAGGATTTTCCTCCTGGTTGGGGCAGGTGTCCTCAGCGCCGATCGCTTGGGTGATGCGGCGGCCGATGTCCCGCAGCTGCTTCTGCTGCGCCTTGGTCAGCGGGTCGAAGACCAGGCGCCGCACCTCGGCCACATGACCGGGCGCGGCTTCCACGACCTTCTGCCACCCATCGTCGGTGAGGAACGCGCGGGTGTAGCGCCCGTCGTCCGGATCCGGGGTGCGGTAGACCCACCCCCGCCGCTCCAGCCGTTTGACCACGTGGGACAGCCGGGAGAGCGACCCGTCGGCGAACAGGGCCAGTTCGCTCATCCGCAGGTTGTGCTCCGGCGACATCGAGAGCCCGGCCAGCACCTGGTACTCGAAGTGGGTGATGCCCTGGTCCCGCTGGAGCTGCGTGTCCAATGCGGCCGGAAGCCGCATCAGCGTACGGGCGAGGGCCAGCCAGGCGTCGTTCTCGTCGGTGTTCAGCCAGCGTGGCTCGTCGTCGCTCATAGGCCCAACGATAACTTGACGCATCAAGTCATATTCAACAGTTTTCATCCTTTGAATCACGGTTTTGATGGCAGGAGGAAAAATGGCAGATCTCACCCGCAGGGGACTGCTCGGGGCCGCAGCGATCGGTGTCCCGGCGCTGGCCGTCCCGGCACTCGCCACACCGGCGGTGGCTTCGTCCTCGTCGGGGCGTCAAAGGAGCGGATTCCAGCAGGAGTTGGAGAACACGAAGGACTTCCACATCGCGGACTTCGTCGCCTGGAACAACAAGGACATGGACATGCAGCGGCATTACCACGCCGCCGATGTCGTCGTGGAGTGGGGCGGGGTGCGCACCGAGGGCGTCGAGCCGCACATCGAGGCCATGCACCAGTTCCAAGTAGAAGCCCCCAACGCCCTTGTCGTCACCCACCAGCCCAATGTGGCGCGAGGTGACTGGACGGCCACCATTGGCGGCATCCCCGCCATGGGAGTCCGGATGGCGACCGTCGCCCAGTGGCAGGGCGGCCAGATCATCCGCGAAATCCTCTTCATGCGGGAACTGCCCGCCGAGGAAGCGCCGCGGCCGACCGTACGCCCCACGCTCATGCTCACCAATCCCGACAACGAAGACCTCAGGCGCGCCGCCGGCGTGTACCCGGGCTGGAGCTGCGCCATCCACGGCTCCGCCCTCGGCAGCCGGACGGTCTCCTTCACGAGACGGGAGAAGGGACTGATCGTCGAGCAGTACGTCTTCGCCGAATAGATGCCGTACGGCAGCCCCGGACGGTCATGCCACGAGCGATCCGGCGCCCGGGCCCGGACACGGCGTTTTCAACGTGATTTCCCACTTGGAGAAGACATGCGACTCAAGCACCCCCACGGCAGCACGCGCCGCACGGCCCGATCCGTCGGCCTGACCGCCCTGCTCGCCGTCACCAGTGCCACAGCTCTCGCCGCGGCACCCACGGCGTCCGCCGCCTCCACGGCCTCACTCACTGTCGAGGTACCGGCACAGGTCCGAGGAGAGGGCACCTCCATCGTGTCCTTCGGCAGCCTCCGGATCGACGACGGCACCTCCGTCACGTGCGTGAGCGAGTACGGCGTCTCCGGCGTCTGGCCCCGGCCTGTCATCGCCACCGACTACCAGGTCACCGCAGGTACCACCTATGGCATCTCCGCCTGGGAGGGCAACAAGTGCGACTGGGACGACCCGGCGACGCCTCGGCGGACGCAGTCCCTCGGTGGCGTGACCGTCACGCCCACAGCAGCCGAGATCTCCAGCGGCGTGTACCGGGTCTCAATCCCGTAGTCACGACGGCCCTGTCTCACAAGTGGCCGGGATACCCGGTCGAGGCCCGCACCCTCGAACGCGCCGCGCAGATCGCGGCCTTGCTGACCCTGACCCAGGACGCCGTCGTACGGGCCGAAGAGCGCGTACGGGGCGAGCTGTTCACCCCAACTCCTCACCGCGCCACGCCCGTTCTCCAGCGAGCTCGCGCTGCGCGCCCGCGCCCGGCACATCGAGCCCGAGCGTCTGGACACCGTCCTGGTGGTGGCCACGGCGAAGGACCGGCTCGGTGACACCACCCGCCCGCTGCACGGCCTCGCGGAGGAGTACGAGGGTCTGGCGGGCGAGCACCTCGGCGCCCCCGTCGCGCTGATCCGCGGCCAGGATGCGGCAGAAGCCGCGAGAGGCGTACACCAGCGCCTCAGGCGCGTGCTCGACATCCCCGTTCTCGTCACTGCAGCGTCCGTCCCGCGCGGTACGGAGCCACTCGGTCGCGGCGTCACCGTGGCGAGCCGTTGCTGCCGGCTGCTGCGCGGTCTCGGGGTGCGGGAAGGCGGTACCACCACTGAGCAGCTCGCCATGTACACGATCTTGTTCGATCCCGACCGGGACCGGGATCTCGACGCGTTCCTCGACCACTCCCTCGGCAGGCTCGTCGCCCACGACGCCGAGCGGGGAACCGACCTGGTGGGCACCCTCGCCGCGTACTTCGCCAACGCCCGCAATCCGGCCGGCACGGCCCGCGTCCCGCACATCCACACCAACACGCTGCTCAAGCGGATCGACCGCATCGGCAGCCTGCTCGGACACAACTGGCAGCAGCCCGACCACACCCCGAGACTTCATCTCGCGGTGCACCTGCACGAGCTGGCCCGACAGGTCGAGCAGGCCGAGTGAAAGGCGGGATTCGCCTCTGCCCGGGCCATGGACGCCTTGAATGAACGCCCGAATTTGCCTCAGAGGCAACTCTGCGTACGCGAATCCACACCCGCCGTGAGGTCTCTGTAACTCCGCTTTATTCCGGATGACCCCGTTCGGTAATTCCCGCTGGCTGAAGTGGTCGTCACAACCAGCGGCGAGGTGGCAAAACCTCGGCGCCTCGCATGGAGGATTTTCATGCCGGAGCTGTATTTCCATGTGCGCTGGCCCGACGGAGAGACCCAGCGTTGTTACTCACCTTCCACGGTAATCGAGGACTACCTCACCATCGGTGGCGTGTACGAGCTCGGTGACTTCCTGGAGCGGAGCCGGACGGCGCTCGGAATCGCGAGCGACCGGGTCCGCGAGAAGTACGGGTTCGTCTGCACCGGTGCCTCCGACCAGCTGGCGCAGATCGAGGAGACCGCGGCCACGTACGCCTCCTTCGAGGGGGCCAAGGTCGCCGTCGAGGCCCTGAGCAACGCCGACGGGAGCGCGCGGTGAACGCTCGGCGGCTGGCCGGGGCCCACTATCCGGTCGCGGTTGTCGGTGGCGGTCAGGCCGGGCTGTCGGTCAGTTACTGCCTGCGCGAGCGCGGCATCGAGCACGTCGTCGTCGAGCGGAACCGGGTCGGCCACGAGTGGCGCGAGCGCCGCTGGGACTCGTTCTGTCTGGTGACCCCCAACTGGCAGTGCAAACTGCCCGGTTACCCCTATCCGGGGGACGATCCCGACGGGTTCATGGTCCGTGACGAGATCATCCGGTACCTGGAGGACTACGTCGCCTTCTTCCAGCCCCCGCTGGCGGAGGGAGTGTCCGTCGACGGGCTGCGGCGGGCTCCGAGCGGTGTCTTCGAACTGAGCACATCGGAAGGCGACTTCACCGCCGACCAGGTGGTGGTGGCCACCGGCCCGTACCACACCCCCTCGGTCCCGCGGATGGCCGAGCGGCTGCCCGCCGGCGTAGAGCAGATCCACTCCTCGCGCTACCGCAACGCGGACCAGCTCCCCGAGGGCGCTGTCCTGGTGGTCGGCACGGGCCAGTCCGGATGCCAGATCGCCGAGGATCTGCATCTGGCCGGCCGGCAGGTGCACCTGGCCGTCGGTAGTGCGCCCCGCGTGGCCCGTTTCTACCGCGGGCGGGACTGTGTGGCCTGGCTGGACGACATGGGCTACTACGCCAAGGACATCGGCGAGTTCGACGACGCCGGTGCCGTCCGGATGCGGGTCAACCACTACGTCACCGGGCGGGACGGCGGCCGTGACATCGACCTGCGGGCCTTCGCCCGTGACGGGATGCGGCTGTACGGGCGGCTGACCGGCATCGACGGCGGTGCCCTGGAGTTCGCCGACGACCTGAAGGTCAACCTTGACCGGGCGGACGCGGTGGCCGAGGGCATCAAGGACAGCATCGACGCGTACATCGCCGCACAAGGGGTCAAGGCCCCGGACGAGGCACGGTATGTACCGGTGTGGGAGCCCTCCGAGCAGGCGACCTCGCTGGATCTGGAGGCCTCGGGCATCACCTCCGTCGTCTGGTCGACCGGATTCCGGCGCGACCACCGGTGGGTGGAGATACCGGCCTTCGACGGGCGCGGCTATCCCATGCACTGGCGCGGCGCCACCAGCACGCCCGGCCTGTACTTCCTGGGCCTGCCCTGGCAGTACTCATGGGGCTCCGGACGATTCGAGGCCGTGGGCCGGGACGCCGAGTTTCTCGCGGACCACATCGACGCCTCGCGCCGCATGGCCGACGTCTGCGGCACCCTCACGGGCGCCCCCAGCGAACTCGCCTCCGCCCTCCCGATCGGCTGAGGAACCAAGGACATGGTCTACGACGCACACCGCCACATCGGCGTCCTGCCCGCCTACCCCTTCTACGGCGGACCGCCAGTCAACCCCGACACCACCGCCCGGGCCACCGTCAAGCAGCTCATCGCCGACCTGGACGCGGAGGGCACCGAACGCGCCCTGGTCATCCCCAACTACGGCGTCCCCGACCCCGCCATCGCCTTCTCCTTCAACGAGTTGGCGATCGAGGCCGCCCAGAGCGACGACCGGATCCGGGCCGGGCTGTGGGTGTCCCCGCGCCCGGAGGACGCCCAACGCACCGATCAGGCACTGGCGTTGGCGGGGGAGCGGGGAGTGAAGGCACTGAAGCTGAGCTTCCTGCTGGGCGGCCGCCCCACCGATCCGGCCTGCCGTCCGATGCTGGACCGGATCTTCCAGGAGGCAGGCCGGCACGGCCTGGTCGTCCACGTCCACACGTCGCCGGGCGCGGCCTCCGACATCGACGAGGTCGGCAACCTGGTGGACTGGTACGCGGACCAAGTCCCCGTCCATCTCGTGCACTTCGGCGGCGGGATGAGCGGCCACATCAAGCTTGTCGGCTCCAGGTTCTTCGACTGGATCACCGCCGGCAAGCGCGTCTACACCGACCTCTCCTGGGCCATCGGCTTCACTCCCCGCTGGCTGGCCCAGGAGATCGAGCGCCGCGGTATCGGCCACGACCGGGTGCTCTTCGCCAGCGACCAGCCGTGGGGCGACTTCACGGGCGAGTACGCCCGGCTCGTCGAAGCGACCGGCGGCGGCGAACTCGGCGAACTGGTCTTCAAGGACACATTCGCCGCGCTGTACGACTGATTCACCGTCAACTTCCCTCATGCGCAAGGAGACAGCCATGTCCGAGACCGTCGAACTCACCGAGATCGAGCAGAAGTCCCTCAACGAGATCCCCCACCCCTCCCTCCCCGAGGGCACCAGCATCTACGGCGCCACCAAGGTCTTCCCCGACTACAAGGCCGAGGACGGCGAGACCTACTTCACCCTCGTCCACGGCATCGCCCACGAGTCCTCGGTCTCCTTCGTCGCCGTGCTCCAGGCCACCCGCGCCCTGCGCAAGGGCTTCGAGACCGCCATCTACTTCTACGGCCCGGGTTCGCTCAACTGCCTTGCCACGCGCGGCTTCCCGACGGTCGGCAACTCCGCCTTCCCCGGCGAGCACAACATCAACAACCAGCTCAAGACGTTCATCGCGGAGGGCGGCAAGGTCTTCTGCTGCCGCTTCGGCCTGTCGCTGCACGGTGCTCGCGAGGAGGACCTGATCGAGGGCGTCATCCCGACCCACCCCCTGGACGTCCAGGACGCGCTGATCCACTACGCGCGCAAGGGCGCCATTATCAACTCCACCTACCAGCTGTAAGGGGCAGGCCGTGAGCGTTGGCACCACCACAGCGGTGGACGTGCGGATCATGACCCGCGCCGAACTCGCCCTGCACGGCGTGGCGTTGGAAGCGGCCGTGCGCAGGCCCGACGGCGCGGGGCCCAGCGACGACGGACACGTCCTCGTCGACGGTGCCAACGCCGCGCTGCCCACCAACCCCGACAGCCCCTACACCGTACGCGACGGCAAGGTGTGGCTGGGTGACGAGGAGACCGGCCTCACCTTCGAAGCCGTACAGCGGCCGAAGTTCTACGACCTGACGACCGCCGACGGTGTCCGCTACGAGGAGATCGCCCGCCTGCACGGCGCCGACGTCCTCGCCACCACCGTCGTGCAGACCTGCATCCGCTACGCCGAGTCCGACCGCTGCCGCTTCTGCACCATCGAGGAGTCCCTGCGCTCGGGTGCGACGGTGGCCGCGAAAACGCCTGCCCAACTCGCCGAGGTCGCCGAGGCGGCCGTGCGGCTGGACGGCGTCCGGCAGATGGTGATGACCACCGGCACGACGACCGGACCGGACCGGGGTGCGCGGAATCTCGTACGGTCCGTGCGTGCTGTCCTGGAGGCGGTGCCCGAACTGCCCGTCCAGGTGCAGTGCGAGCCGCCCGGTGACCTCGCGTGGATCCGCGCGCTCCATGATGCCGGGGCCACAGCGATCGGTATCCACGTCGAATCCCTCGACGACGAGGTACGCCGACGCTGGATGCCCGGCAAGTCGACGGTGTCGATGGCCGATTACGAGGCCGCCTGGGACGAGGCGGTACGGGTCTTCGGACCCAACCGGGTCTCCACCTACCTCCTCGTCGGTCTCGGCGAGGATCCCGACGAGCTCATCACGGGGGCGGGCAGGTTGATCGACCGGGGCGTGTACCCCTTCGTCGTTCCCTTCCGCCCGATGGGCGGCACTCTCGCGGCCCGCGACGGGGTCCGTGCGCCCGACGCGGAACTGCTGAAGTACGTCACCGAGGGCGTCGCGGCGAAGTTGCGCGCGGCCGGGATGAGCGGCTCCGCCCAGAAGGCGGGCTGCGCGGCCTGCGGGGCGTGCAGCGTGCTCAAGACGGCAGGCGGGTGAGGGCCATGTACCTCGACGGATCCGCGGCACCGCCCAAGGCGGACGGGCCGGTCGACATCCTGGCGTTGCTCGGCGACCGCAGCACCCTCGCCCGCCGGCCCGCTTTTCGGATCGAACAGGCCGTCGGTAAAGCGGAGATGGGCGCCTACCGGCAGCTGCGCCGGGACGCCTTCGTCTACGAGCAGGGCCTGTTCACGGGCCACGACCTCGACGACCGGGACGCCGACCCCCGCACCCTCGTGCTGGTCGCCAAGGACCACGCGGGTGCCGTCGTCGGCGGGGTGCGACTCGGTCCGGTGGCCGACGGCCCCGACATCGGCTGGTGGGCCGGCGGCCGACTCGTCGTCGCCCCCGGCGCCCGCGGCCCGCAGGGCATCGGGGCCGCGCTCGTCCGGGCCGCCTGCGCCCGGGCGGAGGGAGAAGGCGTGCTGCGCTTCGACGCGACCGTCCAGACCCGCAATACGGTCCTCTTCAAGCGGCTCGGCTGGCGCCCAGTGCGTGAGGCGACGGTCGCGGACGCACCGCACGTGCTGATGCGGTGGCCGATCGGGCGGATCGCGGACCTCGTGGCGGCCACCAAGTCGCCCCTCGGGCGGCTCCTCGCCGTCCTTCCCACAGCGGCGGCCCGCGCTGTCGGCCGGGACCCGGTCGGCGGGGTGCTGGGAGTGGGGGCGCGGGCCGTCCCCGGCGGCGCCGAGGCCCCGGGCATCCTGGGCGCTCCCGGTGGCGCCGGGTTCGTCGGCGACGACGGCGCCCCGGTCCCCGGCACGGACCTGATCGCCGCCTGTGACGCGATCGTGCCGTCCATGGTCGAGCGGGACCCCGAGTGGGCGGGTTGGTGCTCGGTCCTCGTGAACGTCAACGACCTCGCGGCGATGGGCGCTTCACCGGTCGGGCTGCTCGACGCGGTGGGTGCCCGGGACGAGGCGCACGCCCAGCGGATCTTCGCCGGACTTGCCCAGGCCGCGGAGGCGTACGGTGTGCCCGTGCTCGGCGGGCACACCCAACTCGGCGTGCCCGCCGCCCTGTCGGTGACCGCGCTGGGCCGTACCGACCGTCCGGTGGCCGGCGGCGGTGGGCGTCCCGGACACGCGGTGCGGCTGACCGCGGACCTCGGCGGCGGCTGGCGCCGCGGATACGGGGGGCGGCAGTGGGACTCGTCCAGCCACCGTCGTACGGACGAACTGCGCGCCATGACGCGGGCGGTGGGTGTTGCCCGGCCCGCCGCCGCCAAGGACGTGTCGATGGCGGGGATCGCCGGGACCCTGGGCATGCTCGCCGAGGCGAGCGGGTGCGGTGCCGTCCTCGACGTGGCCGCCGTGCCCCGTCCGAGGACCGCGACGACGGGCGACTGGTTCACGTGTTTCCCCGGCTTCGCGATGCTCACCACCGACGAGCCCGGCGCCCCACCGCTCCCCGCGGGGCCCGCGACGGGCGCCGTGTGCGGGGAGCTGACAGATGGAGAAGGCGTAGGGCTGCGCTGGCCCGACGGAGAGATCACAGAAGCGGTCACGTCCACCGTGACCGGGATGGGGACCGCATGACCACCCTGCGTATGGCCGCCGTCGCCGCCGAGTTCGGCCGCGATCTCGAAGAGGACTTCGCGATCGCCGAGCGGTTGATCAAGGAGGCCCGTGAGCAGGAGGTACGGCTCCTCGCCCTGCCGGAGGCCTGCCTCGGCGGATACCTGCTCAGCCTCGACGACGACAGCGAACTGGACGAGGGACCGCCCGCACTCGCCCTCGACGGCCCCGAGATTCGCCGACTGGCCTCCCTGGCCGGTGAGATGACCGTGGTCGCGGGCTACTGCGAGGCCGACGGCGACACCCGCTACAACAGCGTCGTCTGCGTCAATGGCGACGGCGTGCTCGGCAACCACCGCAAGGTCCACCAGCCGCTGAGCGAGGATGCCAGCTATGCCTCGGGGGACCGTTTCCACGCCTTCGACACCCCGGTCGGCCGGATCGGCATGATGATCTGCTACGACAAGGCGTTCCCGGAGTCGGCCCGTGCGCTGGCCCTCGACGGCGCCGAGATCGGCGTGGTCGTCTCGGCCTGGCCGGGCGCACGGACGAACGCCGCGACCGACCTGGTCGACGACCGCTGGAAGCGCCGTTTCGACCTCTTCGACCGGGCCCGCGCCCTGGAGAACCAGATCGTGTGGATCTCCGCCAACCAAGCGGGTACTTTCGGGTCGCTACGCTTCGTCGGCAGCGCCAAGGTCGTCGACCCCGGCGGCGAGATCCTCGCCGACACCGGTGTCGAAGCCGGTCTGGCGATCGCCGAACTCGACGTCGCCCAGGCCCTGGAGACCGCCCGTCGCTCGATGGGGCACCTGCGCGACCGGCGCCCGGAAACCTACACGTACGCAGGAGCAGTCAGCGCATGAGCACCGTCCGGATCGCGGCCGCCGCCGCCCACTTCGGCCGCGACCTGGAGTTCGACCTCGCCCGCATCGCGAAACTCATCGACGACGCCCGGTCGTCGGGCGCCGGCCTGCTGGTCCTGCCCGACGCCGCGCTCGGGGGCTACCTCGCCGACCTGCGCCACCCGGACCCCGAGGCCCTGCCCCCGGCCCTCAAGCCGGACGACCCGCTGATCCTCCAGGTCACCCGCCTCGCCGCCGAGATGGTCGTGTGCGTCGGCTACTGCGAGGACGGCGGCGACGAGCGGTACAACTCCGCGGTGTGTGTCAGCGGCGACGGCGTCCTGGGCCGTCACCGCAAGGTCCACCTCCCGGCCGGCGAGGTCGCTGCCTACGCGCCCGGCGACCGCTTCGACGCCTTCGACACGCCCGTCGGCCGGATCGGCATGCTCATCGACTACGACAAGACGTTCCCCGAGTCCGCCCGCTCTCTCGCCCTGGACGGCGCCGAGATACTCGCTTGCCTCTCCGCCTGGCCCACCAGCATCACCAACCGCGCCCCGCGCATGGCACAGGACCGCCAGGCCAAGCTCTTCGACCTCTACGACCAAGCCCGCGCCGCGGAGAACCAAGTCGTCCTTGCCTCCTCCAACCAGACCGGCGCCATGGGCGGCATGCGCTTCCTCGGCCAGTCCAAGGTCGTCGGCCCCGGCGGCGACATCCTCGCCCGCACCTGGGCCAAGGCCGGCCTCGCGATCGCCGAGGTCGACGTGGCCGTCGAGATCGACCGCGCCCGGCGGGTGCTGCGGCACCTCGACGAACGCCGCCCCGATGCCTACCGGGAGACGCCCTCGTGAAGATCGCCCTGCTCAGCTACTCCACCAAACCGCGCGGCGGGGTCGTCCACACCCTCGCACTCGCCGAGGCCCTCGCTGCGCTGGGCGAGGACGTCACGGTGTGGTCGCTGGGGCGGGGTGGCGACGACGGCTTCTTCCGGCCCGTGGACCCCGCCGTACGGGTGCGGATCGTGCCGTTCCCCGACGGCCCGGAGGACGAAAGCGTCGGCGAGCGCATCCTGCGCTCCATCGCCGCCCTCCGGGACGCCTTCGATCCGTCTCCGTACGACATCGTCCACGCCCAGGACTGCATCAGCGCCAACGCGGTGGACGGCCGCTGCGTGCGCACCGTCCACCACATCGACGACTTCACCACCCCGGAACTGGCCGCCTGCCACGAACGGGCCCTCGTGGAGCCGTACGCGCACCTGTGCGTCTCCCGGTCGGTCGCGGACGAACTCACCGCCGGCTGGGGCATCAAGGCCGAGGTGATCCCCAACGGCGTGGCGTACGAGCGCTTCGCGCGGACGGACCCGGCGGCCCGCGACGCCTGGCGCTCCCGCCTCGGCCCGTATGTCCTCACCGTCGGCGGCATCGAGCCCCGCAAGGGCTCCCTGGACCTGCTGGAGGCATACGCCCTCCTGCGCGCCGAGCACCCCGACGTGCGGCTGGTGATCGCGGGCGGGGAGACCCTCTTCGACTACCGCGACTACCGCGCGCGCTGGGAGACCCGGGCCGCAGAACTCGGCATCGAACCGGTCGTCCTCGGACCGGTCCCCGACGACGGCCTCCCGGCGCTCGTCGCGGCTGCCGACGCCTTCGCCTTCCCTTCCCTCAAGGAGGGCTTCGGCT
Source organism: Streptomyces sp. NPDC001617 (assembly GCF_053596855.1). NCBI lineage: Bacteria > Bacillati > Actinomycetota > Actinomycetes > Kitasatosporales > Streptomycetaceae > Streptomyces > Streptomyces sp. NPDC001617. Next base: position 26,960 of record NZ_JBSFHA010000077.1, on the reverse strand, counting down.
TGGCCGCGATGGAGGCGTTGGCCGCCGGCGTCCCGCTGGTCGTCCGTGATCTCCCGGTCCTGCGCGAGGTCTTCGGCCACGCCGCCCGCTTCGCCGCCACCCGGGAGGACCTGGCCGACCGGCTCGGGCGAGCCCTCACACACCACGACCCGGCCCTGCGGGCCGCCGGCCGGGAACTGGCCGCCCGCCACACCTGGTCCAAGGCTGCGCGGCGGCACCTGGACTTCTACCGTTCCCTGAGCTGAACGCTGCGTACCGGCAGGCCGCCGTCAGTGGGAAGCGAGTGAGGAGTCGACGATGACGACAGCCGAAGGCCCGGTCGCACGCATCGCGGCCGGTGCGGTGCGCGGACGGGACGAGGACGGCCTGGCGGTCTTCCGGGGCATCCCGTTCGCCCAGCCGCCGGTGGGCGAGGCTCGGTTCGGGGCGCCGCGTCCCGTGCGCGCCTGGGAGGGGACCAGGGAGGCGTACGTCTTCGGCCCGCCGCCTCCCCAGGACACGGCCTTCGCGGGGCGGGGCGGCGAACTGCACGCGCCCCTGGGCGACGACTGGCTGACCGTCAACGTCTGGACGCCCGCGCCGGACCCGGCCGCCCGCCGTCCGGTGATGGTGTGGATCTACGGCGGCGCCTACAAGGCGGGCCACTCCGGCAGCCCCGGCTACGACGCCCGGCACCTCGCGCGCGCCGGCGAGCTGGTCGTCGTCACCTTCAACCACCGCGTCGGCATCGAGGGGTTCGCCCTGATCGACGGGGCGCCCGCGAACCTTGGCCCCTGCTGACGTAGCCGCGAGGGGCCCGCGCATACGCACGATCCGGCGAGCGGGGTGTGGCGCATCGGGCAGCGCAACCTCACCCGTCCGGCTGCGGCGCACGCAGCTACCCACGACTGTGGGTGCACCTCCAGCACCTCCAGCACCGTCATTCCGGCGATCCGCCGGCCGCGAAGCGCCTCGGCCGCCTCGTTGAAGCGCTCCAGGAGTCCTGCCAGCCGATCTCGACGGTGAGGGCCCCCTCCGCGGCCAGTTCGGTGAGGGTCGCCAGGTCGGGGCCGGCGTTGCCCTCGATGACGAAGAGGGTCAGCGACTGGCCGGGCCGACCGTCGTGTAGGGCGGGAAGACAGCGGGCTCGACGGAGGTCCAGCCGATGCTCTGCACGCTGCCGCCGGGGGGCCAGCAGGCTCCAGGCCGTGACGAGTTGGGGGCCGCCGACACTGTCAGACGACGATGTCGACGGACGGTCGAGTCCGCCCGGGCCGATCAGCACCTCGTCGGCGCCGAGCTCGTGCACCTCGCCCCGCGGGCCGCCGAACCCACGGACGCGATCACCTGGGTCCCTCTTCCTGGGCCTTGATATCACCGTCCGACATGATCCCCCGACGCGAGTGCGTGATCACCACGGCACTTGGGCTCGGGGCGGGGCAGGGCGGGGTGGTTGAGGCTACGGACGGATGAGTCTCGAGGCGCCGGCCCTCGATGTCGACCTTCGGCAGGATCCGCTCCAGGCGGCGAGGCAGCCACCAGGCGGCCGGGCCGAGCAGGGACATCACGGCCGGCACGATGGTCATACGGACCACGAACGCGTCCACCAGGACGCCGAACGCCAGGGCGAAGCCGATCGACTTGACCAGGACCTGGTCCGAGAGAACGAAGCCGCTGAACACGCTGGCCATGATGATCGCGGCGGCGGTGACCACTCGCGCGCTGGTCCGGAAGCCGGCGACGATGGCCTGCCGCGGGGCGTCGCCGTGCACGTGGGCCTCACGCATCCGGCTGACCAGGAAGACCTGATAGTCCATGGCCAGGCCGAACAGGATGCCGACCAGCAGGATGGGCAACAGGTTGACGATGGGGCCGGTCTCGTTGACACCGAGTACGGACCCCAGCCAGCCCCACTGGAAGACCGCGACCACGGCACCGAAGGTTGCGCCGATGCTGAGCAGGAAGCCCAGGGTGGCCTTCAGCGGTATCAGTACCGAGCGGAACGCCAGCATGAGCAGCAGGACGGCCAGCCCGACGATGATGCCCAGGTACGGCAGCAGGGCGTCACCGATCTTCTGGGACACGTCGATGTTCAGCGCGGTCGTGCCGGTGACCGCGACGTTGGTGCTGGTCGCCCGGTGCAGTGCCGCCTCCCGGTGCCGGATCGCGTTGACCAGATCCGTGGTGGCCTGGTCGGTGGGTCCGCTCTTGGGGATCACGGTCAGCAGCGCGGTCGAGTTGTCGGCGCTGAGCCGGGGGGCGCTGACCGCGACCACGTCGGGCAGGCCCTGGATCGCGGTGGCCACCCGGGCAGCCCCGGACCGCGCGTTGCCGTTCGCGTCGACGACCACGGTGAGCAGACCGTTGAACCCCGGCCCGAAGCCCTCCCGGATGAGGTCGTACGCCTTGTGCTGGGTGCTGGTGGCCGGGTAGGTGCCGTCGTCGGGCAGGGCCAGGCGCAGGTCCGCCAGGGGCAGCGCGATGGTGAACAGCCCGCCCAACGCGACGATCAGCACGGGTACCCGGAAGCGCGTCACGTACCGCGCCCACCGCTCACCCATCGCGACCCCGGTGCGGGGTTGCCCCGCAGCGGCCGCGGGCCGACGGCGCAGGAGGCCGGCCCGGCCCCGGGCCACCCGGTGTCCCGCGAAGCCGAGCAGGGCGGGCAGCAGGGTCACCGCGACCAGCACCGCCAGCGCGACCGTGGCCGCCGCGGCGAGACCCATCGAGCGCAGCACCGGGATACCCACGACGGACAGGCCGGCCAGCGCGATGACGACTGTCAGCCCGGCGAACACGACCGCGGAGCCGGCCCTGCCCACGGCCCTGCCGGCCGCCTCCGGGCCGGCTCCGTGTGCCCGCGCTTCCTGGCGGAACCGGGAGACGATGAACAGCGCGTAGTCGATGCCCACCGCGAGCCCCAGCATCAACGCCAGGACCGTGCTGTTCGCGTTGACGTCGACGATGCCCGAGGCGATCGCCACGACCGACAGCCCCGCGCCGACCCCCACCACGGCGGTGAGCAGCGGCAGTCCGGCCGCCAGCAGCGACCCGAAGGTGATGACCAGCACCAGCGCCGCGACCGCGAGCCCGACCATCTGGGTCGCGCTCTGCTCCGCCTGGACGCCCAGGGCGGTCCCGCCGGACTCCACGGTCAGCCCGGCCGCCCGCCCGGTGTCCAGCGTGCTGAGCAGCGCTTTCCGGTCGGCGGTGGTCACATCGCCTCCCGGCACCCTGTAGCTCACCTGGACCAGGGCGTACCGGCCGTCGGCGGAGAGCGCCTGGGTCTGGTAGGGGTCGGTGACGGTGACCACTTTGGGCACACCTTCGAGCCCGGTGACCGTCCGCTCGACGGCCGTCCGGTTGGCCGATGTGGTCAGCTTCGACCCGCTCGGCGCGACGAAAACCACCTGCGCGGTTGCTCCGCCGACGTGGGCCTGCGGGAACCGCTCGGCGAGCTGGCTGATCGCCTTCTGGGACTCGGTACCGGGGATGTCGAACGAGTTGGACATCTTGCCGGACAGGGTCGAGGCGCCTGCGCCTGCCAGCGCCATCAGGACGACCCACAGGCCGACCACGACCCATCGCCGCCGGTAAGAGAACCGGCCGATCTTGTGGAGGAAGGTTGCCATGACGTCTCCAGCCCTCGGTGTCGAGCCCCATCTGGGATGCTGCGAAGCTAGCCGTTCGACAAGGAGGGGACTAGCCGACCGTAAGGTACATAAACTGCCGGTCGGCAGGTTGCAAAGCTGTCGACCGTACGGTACAGAACCTGGCGGCCGACAGTTGTGAGCTTGCCGATCGACAAGCTACGGTTGAGTTCGTGGGAGCGGAGCCGCCGCACCGGTTCGGACCATCGGGAGGAAACGTGGTCGCCGCACCGTCACGGACCGCCGTGCACTCGGACTCCAGAGGCGGGGAGGGCACCCGGGACCGGATCCTCGACGCCGCGCTCCGGTTGTTCGCCGAGCGCAGCTTCGCCGGTACGTCGCTGCAGATGATCGCTGACGAGATGGGCCTCACCAAGGCAGCGGTGTACCACCACTTCCACACCCGAGAGGATCTGCTCAGTGCCCTGGCCGAACCGGCGCTGACGGAGATGCGGGCTGCCATCGAGGCAGCCACCGCGCAGCGCACGCCCAACGCCCAGGCCGAGCGCATGCTCACCGAGTTCGTCGACCTGGCCCTGCGCCACCGCAAGCTGACCGCGATGCTGGCCACCGACCAGGCGATGATCCACCTGTTCCAAACCCAGGGACACTACGACCAGTTGGTCGGCCGTCCGCTAGCTCTGCTGGCGGGCTCGACCCCGGACCCGGCCGGCCGGATCGGCGCGGCAGTAGCACTGGCCGGCATCGCCATCACCGCCGGACGCGCGCTGGCCGACGACCTGGACGACGATGCGTCGCGCCGGTACCTGATCGAAACCGGCCGCCGCATCCTCGGCCTGCGCGCCCCACGCACTCCCCGCTGATTCACCCCGACGCCCACCGCGCTTTCCTGGACACCCCGGAGCCGGGCTCCTTCCAGGAAACGCAGCTGATCATGCCGAACTGCAGCGGCCACCTGAACCAGTCGTTCAGGTGCTGCAGCTCGCAGCCACGTCCTCACGCTCAGGGGTCCGCAGCGCAAGCAGCATCGCCGCGTAATCGGCGGCGCCTCTGATCCGCATGACCACAACTGGAGATGTGCCTGCGTCCCCATGGGCGCACCGGACGATCCCACTGGAACGAATCCCAGCCCAGCGGGCACGGACCGCTGGGCACACCATCCTGCTCGACACGGCACCCACCTGTGGTTGTTCACGCGTCAGAGTCGAACTCAGCGAGGCACCGGATCTTCGGAGGCCGGCAGCGGTTGTGCGACCTTCGGGGCCAGCGCGCGGATGGAGGGGGTGGCCACCATGGTGAGGGTGGCGAGGAGGATGAGCGCGGCGGCCGCGTAGAGGGTTGCACGGAGGCCGAGGAGGAGTACGGCGGGTCCGGCGGCGAACTGGGCGAGCGGGAGGGCCAGGTAGGAGCCGAGGTCGTCGTAGGCGTAGACGCGGGCAAGGCGGTCCTCGGGGATCTGCTCGTTGAGGGTCGAGTACCAGGCGACGCCGGCCTGTTCGACGCCCACGCCCGCCACGAAGTTGGCCACGACCAGCACCCAGGTGTGCGGGGCGAGCACGAGCAGCAGCGGGGTCATCGCCGTCAGGCCCATCAGCGCGCAGCCGACCAGGATCGCGCGCCGGGGCCGCCAGCGCAGCGACAGTATGCCGCCGGCGACCGCGCCGAGCGAGGACGCGGCGACGGCCAGGCCCCAGCCGGTGCGGCCGATCCCGGTGGTGTCGGCGACGGCGGGGCCGAGGACGGTGAAGGATGCGGTGATGCCGGCGTTGAGGAAGCAGAAGGCCACCACGATCACCCACACCCAACTGCGGGAGGTGAACTCCTGCCACCCGATGCGCAGTTCATGCACTACGCCGGGGCTGGGCGCGGGCGGTGCGACCTGGACGCGGACCAGCGCGAAGGACGCGGCGGCGAGCGCGAAGCTGAGCGCGTCGACGGCCAGGCCCCAGCCGGGGCCGACCGCGGCGACCAGTACGCCGCCCAGCGAGGCGCCCACGATCGTCGCGCTGCTGCCCGCGATCCGGGAGAGCGCAAGGGCGGCGCGGCGGGACTCGACCGGCACGGTCTGGGGCAGCAGGGCCTGGGCAGCGGGCTGGTAGCAGGAACTTGACGCCCCGTTGACCGCGGCGGACACCATGAGCAGGGGGATGGCGGCGCTGTGGGTGAGGACCAGGGCGGCGACCACCGCCTGGCTCGCGGCACTGATGACGCTGCTGCCGACCAGCAGCGGTCCGCGCCGCAGCCGGTCTGCCAACACCCCGCCGTACAGCAGGAAGAGGATGCTGGTGAGGGAGTGGGCGCCGACCACCAACCCGAGCGAGCCGACCGAGCCAGTGGCGTCGAGCACGGCGAAGGCCAGGGCGATCGGCGCCACCCCGTTGCCGAGCAGGTTGGCCGTCGTACCGATGAAGAGGTGACGGAACGGGCGGTGGCGCAGAGGCGCCAGGGCGGCAGACATGCGCCTGATCGTTTGGGCTGGGAGGCGCGCCCGTCAACGGGTTATAGGACTGGTACCGGGCCAGGTGTGCGGCTGCCCACTCATTGGCACCCTGGCCTT
>NZ_JBSFHA010000077.1:0-20714 GCF_053596855.1 Streptomyces sp. NPDC001617 | reverse complement strand
TCGCCTTCGCCTTCGCCTTCGCCTTCGCCTTCGCCTTCGCCTTCGCCTTCGCCTTCGCCTTCGCCTTCGCCTTCGCCTTCGCCTTCGCCTTCGCCTTCGCCTGCGTCAGCGCGGCGGGCGTGACCCTGCGGATCGACAGGTGCTTCGCGATGCCCGGACACCAGGGTGCCCAACAGAGCACCAGGACCTGGAGGTTGGAAAACGCTCACTGCCGACGCTGTCTGGCTGGCCCGGTTTCTCGCCGGTCTGATCCCTGACCGTGATCACCGAGTGGATCGCGGATGCGCCCGGGTGGGTCCTTCTGACTCTCGGCCTCGGCGTGATCCGTTCAGCGGGGCAGTCGTGGTGCCGCACCCCTTGCCCCCTCTCCAGGTGACCCGGCGGCAGGAGGTCGGGGACGCCCGATGAAATTCGCTCACAGTATCCTGAACATCTCGTGGAATAGCGACTAATTGGCTGAGTCGTGGTAATTCTGGCCTCTCAAATCCGGTAGGATTGGCCTGCGTTGGAATGGTCACTCGAGAGTGCTTGTCGTTTTGACCTCAGGGCGAGGAGGAGAGAGTGCCGGAGAGGAATATCGAGTTCGGGAAATACGGGGCCCGCGGTATCAAGGGACATGAGGCGGTGGCCCGCCGGCTCGATGCGCTCGCCGGCTTCATCTCCACCCCGATCACCCAGCCGCGCGGCCTGCTCGCCCGATTGCACTACCTCACCCGCACCGACCACGCCCGCCAGGCCGCCCGTGATGCCGGCCTCACCGTCACCGACCGCACCCTCAGGGCCTGGCTCGACGGCAAGCAGAGCCCGTCCAGGAAGAACCTGCACCACCTCGAGACCGCGTACCGTACGGTGCGCCGCCACAACGTGGCCCGCTATCTCCTTGCCCGCCTCAACCGGGACGGCCGCGGCACCCGTGTTGAATTCCACCCGCTCAACCAGAGCCAGGTCCCCAGGCCTCGCCAGCGCGAGATCGGGTACCGCAGTCTCAACGTCCGCCACTGGGAGAACATCGTGGAGGCCTGGGCTGCAAACGACGATGAAGCCCTCGACGAGGCCTGGATCAACGACGCCGCAGTGGACCTCGGCAGCCAGTGGGGCGAGTACGAATACGTCACCTCCGTGGGCTTCGCCGCGTAAACCCCCGGCCCATGTTCCGCCCCCGCCGCTCTGCCCGATCGCCCCGGGCGGCCACAGCGTCCGCATCGGCTCCACTCAGGCGAGCCAGCCCGATCACGCGCCGGTCGCGCACCGAACTCGTACTGCCCCGGCGCACGATCTTCTGCAGCCGCTGCCCCTCCTGGTCGGTCAGCGTGCCCACGCGGACAGGCTCAGCCGGCGCTTCCAGCAATCGGATCGGACGCCACCCCCACATCCAGCCGCCACGACCATCAACGCGGCGAACGTACGCGATCATGGCGCTGGCCCTGGACCGAGACGGTGCACGCACTGCAGCGCCATTTCGAAGCAGTGGGACGCCCCGCGGGTCCTGGGCATCGATGAGGACGGCTGCGAGGCCATCAGCCCCGGTGCTCCTTTCCCCTCCCGGTCCGGTCCCGGGCAAGCGCCGTGCTGGGGACGGCCTGTCACCCGCCTGCAACGGTCCAGTTGTGCCACGTCCCGCTGTAGAAACAGTTCTGGTAGTAGTGAGGGCTACTGTTCACGCGGACGGTGACGCAACGCTCGACTCCGTCCCAGAACGTGTAACCGGACATGTTGTCAGCCCGTCCGCCTCCCGGCATCTCCTTCCACCCGCCGGCGTTCTTCCAGACGTGCCAGATATGGCGGTTCGGCGCGACGACGAAGACCTCGTCCACACTGCCATTCCCCGTCCAGTCGGCCGACAGCACCGTGGTCCCGCACTTGTAGGACCCGGTGTAGTGCCACTTCTTGATGGTGCAACTCGACGCCTGGGCACTGCCTGCCGATGCGACGATCCCGCCCAGACAGAGCGTCGCCGCTACCGCCCCGGCCGTCGCCTTCCTCATGATCTTCACTCGATGACCCCCAGTTCTCGCCCTGCCGGGAGCATCGCAGTCAGTATGGTCAGCGTCGTCAAACGAGTGGCCTACTTCGAGAGTCAACTCCTGCGGTAGCTGACAGCGGACTCAACCCCTCGGCGCAGGCGAGACGGAGGGTCCGGCCCCCGTTCCTGATCGGTGCGCTGACCGTTGTTTCGGCCTGGGATGAGACCCCCACCGCACCTCGGCGCCCTCGCTGCTGCGGTCCGCTGCATGCGTGCGATGTCGACCCGGGCACCCGCTCTCGGGACGACTGGCCAAAGCAGCCCTCACCCCGGACCTGACCGCCTCACTCTGAGACAGAAAGACGCTCAGTGCCAAGCGCGGCGTGAAGCCTGGGACAGGCACCGAGCTCCAGACCGGGCCGACGGGCCAAACCTGCTGCCGCTGCCGCTGCCGCTGCCGGTCGTCCGAGGCCCCTGCCCGGCGGGCGTGCGCTAGGTTGCCCGCCATGACTGAGCTCGGACCCGTCGCCTGGCCACCTGCCCCCATCAGGACCGAACGGCTGATGCTCCGCGAGCCCGAGGCCCGGGACCGTACGGCGTTCATCGAGCTGTTCGCCTCGCCCGAGGTGGGCACTTACATCGGTGGCCCGCGACCCCGTCACGAACTCGAGCATGCGGTGCCCGAGGTGCCCGGGCGGCGCCCCGGCCTTTTCGTGGTCGATCTCCACGGAACAATGATCGGCATGATCACGCTCGTCCGGCGCGACGCAGAGCGCCCGGGGCAGGTCCGTCCGGATGCCGCAGAGGCCGAGCTCGGCTACATGTTCCTTCCGAAGGCGTGGGGATACGGATACGCCGCCGAGGCATGCACAGCAGCACTCGACTGGCTCGCCGCCGCACTTCCCGGCGAGCCAGTGGTCCTCTGCACCCAGACCGCCAACGACCGCTCGATGCGCCTCGCAGCGAAGTTGGGGTTCACCGAGGTGGAACAGTTCGAGGAGTACGGCGCCCAGCAGTGGTTCGGGATGCGGCCCCCAGCCACACCGCCCCACTGAACGCGCCCCCGACAGCATGACGCACCCACGAGACCACCGATCCGCCGTCGCCCGGAACAGCGCTCGACCTCGCCGCGCGCTGATCAACCAGGCTGGAAACACCCCCTGCCACCAGCATCGTCCTGCCGGCGCAGCGCAGGCACTCAGGCTTGAGCTCGGGGGAGCAGGGGCGGGCTCACCCTCGAGGAGCAGGAGAATCAGGAACGGGTGCGTCTCGACAAACCGCCGACGCGTATACCGCCCGTAGCACGGGCGGCAGCTGCTGCTGCCGCTCTGTTGGCCATACCACCGTGCGCGCTTGTGTCATCGCCTCGATGGCCAAGCCGGTCACTTGTTGAGGTTGGTGGCGAAGTAGTCGGGGGCCGGGCGGGCCCGGCGGGGGTATCCGGCAGGGACTGGAAGACCGCCGGGTCCTGGGTGCCGTCGGCGCCGCAGCGGACCTGGCGGGCGGGTTCAGCGAAGCTCCGCCATCCTGAAGTGGCTGGTCAGCGGGGCGGCGTGACCTCGTTTCGGGGTGCTCGTGTTGGTAGTGGGCGGCAGTCTGTGTCGTAGATCGTCCGGCGGGGTGGTTTTGCCGATGAGTTCAGCGTCCTCGAACGGTCTACCCAGCGACACGACCGTTCTCGACAGGAGTGCCATGTCCACCATCCAGCCAGTGATCGTGACTGCCGACCAGGACGTTCTGCTCGGCTTCTATACGAAATTGTTCGGCGCTGAGGAGATCTTCCGAGTACCGGCGGAAGGCCCGGTCTTCTACCTCGGCTTGCGTATCGGCGACACCGACCTCGGGCTGGTGGCCAAGGCGAACCCGGGTGCTGGGGCGGCTTCGCGGATCCTGCTCAGCATCGGTGTCGACGACGTCGACGAGACGCTCGGCCGGGTGGAGGCGCTGGGCGGCTCGGTCCGCGGCGGCCCCAACGACATGCCGTGGGGACAGCGCGTCGCCCACATCCAGGATCCCGACGGCAACCCGGTGAACCTCACTCAGCCGATCCCGGCTCGGTGATGCTGTTCGGGGGCATGTGCTGGTGGGCCGAAGACCGCGTCAACAGCCCCAGCCACCGGAATTCATTCTCTGCGCAGCGGCCTTCAGGCCGGTGGTGATGCGAGTCAGATAGGAGCGACGCGGAGCGTCGCGAGAGCGGGTCCCGGCGGAGCCGGGCGGTACTCACGCCGGCCGGTTCTGCGCTTCGATGGACTGCCTCACCACGGAGAGCGGGGCGTCGCAGCCGGCCGGCACTCTTGTCCGTCGCCACGCCCAGCCCGTCCTCACGGCCGGTTCGCGATGAGGCAAACTCTCCCCGCCGTGGTGACATGCACTGCCGTGAGCACCCGCCACCTTGACGTCGCCGGTCAAAGGGCTGGTGTGACCGTCTGTCGGGGGGTGCTCGCGCTGGTCGTGGGCCGGAGTCTGCGGAGTAGATCATCTGGCGGAGCGTCCTGGGGCGGATCAAGCGTAGGGACAAGTGATGAGCGTTAGAGGTGGCGATCAGGCAGGGTGTACGGATGCCTGAACCGTTCTTGCCCGGAGGTTTCGTCAATGCGGTCGTTCGTGTCGGGGACACGGTGCGCCGTCCAGCTTCGGCGAAGTTCGTGGGTGATCTGCTGAGGTTGCTTGAAGCCAGTGGCTGGGGTGGTGCTCCGCGGTATCTCGGTGTGGACGACGAGGGCCGTGAAGTCCTCAGTCACCTCGATGGCCACGTGGCATGGGAGCCGCGACAACCTGCTGCTGTGTCATCGGACGAGAGTTTGGTGACGGTCGCCCGGCTCGTGCGTGAGTTCCATGACCTGACGGCCGGCACCCCGCTGGCCGGAGATCAAGAGGTCGTGTGTCACAACGACTTGTCGCCCAAGAACACGGTCTATCAGCTGTGCGGTGGCGAGCTTCGGCCAGTGGCATTCATCGACTGGGACCTTGCGGCACCGGGCGCGCGGATCCACGACATCGCTCATGTCTGCTGGCAGTACCTTGGTCTGGGCCCTTCGGTCACCGACGTCGAGAAGGCAGCCCGACGGATGAGGCTGATCGTTGACAGCTACGAGTTGCCCGACAGGCAACGTCTCGTGTCCACAATCTTGTGGTGGCAGGACCGGTGCTGGCGGGGCATCGCGACCCAGGCCGATGCGGGTGACCTCGCCATGGCCCGGCTCCGTGATGCCGGGGCGGTGAAGCAAGTTCAGTCGGCCTATGAGTGGGTTTCCGATCATCGAGATGCATTGGAACGCTCAGTGCAGTGAGCGCGTGGGTAACGGCCGCGCTCCGTTCGCCGGTTCCTGCCCATGGCGGTCGGACGGCCTCCTGCCATCCGACGCATGCTGGATCCCGAACTGCTGGAACGGATCACTCGCGGCGCGTGGAACTGGACGAACTCGAAGAACAGCCGGCCAAGCAGCTGGCGGAGGTGCGGGCCGAGCGGGACGAACTCGCCGTCGCCGAACGGGTCTTTGAGCGGGTGAGCGAGCAGCTCGCCGAGGAACGAGAGTCGGCAGGCCTTGGACTGGGCAGGTGGGCGGCCGTGCGGTGATGCTGATTCCGCACCGTACGCCGGACGTTGAGGAGACCATGCTTCCGCCCGGACACCCCGCCATGTGCCTGTCCGCCGTGCTGCGCGCCGGGGCTGTTGCGTCTACCAGGTCAGTCTCGGCTCCCGCATCGGCCGCGCCCGGCGGCGGAAGGCTCCGGTGGAGTCCCTGATGCCGCTGCGCCTGGCCCGCTACGGTGTCCCCCTGGCAGAGACGGCCTCGGCCGGTCCGGCTGCCGCCGGCATTGATGAGCCGCCGATCCAGTTCACCTTCGGGCGGGCCGAGGGCGTGGCGCAGCGGCAGAGCTCGGATTTCGAGGCCGCCGTCGTTGAGCAGGAGCAGGGACCGGTGGAGGTGGGCGGCGCCAAGCCCGCGCCGTTGGGGGAGACGCGAGCCGCTCACTTGGGGCAGACGCATGGACTTGGAGACGATGAGGCCAGCGCCCCGATACCTGGTCGACGCTCACCAGGACTGGGTGGCCGCCTTCGGATCCGAGCCCACGAGCGCGCGGTTCGCTCCTCGGCTCCAGGACCACTACGGCATCAACGCGGCCAGGCCTTGACGCGGGAGCCGGACCAGGGACGCTTCGACGGTGGGAAGACCAGTACCACCCTCGCGCCCCCGCAGGTGATCCGGGACGCGGGAGGATGGAGGGCATGACGACGACACCCCCTGGAGCCGGACTGGGCGCGATGATCCGCACGTGGCGCAACCGGCTGCCCCCGTCGGCCGCCGGGCTGCCGGTCGTCCGCAAGCGCCGGGCGATCGGGCTGCGGCGCGAGGAACTGGCCGACCTGGCCGGAGTGTCGGTCGACTACGTCGTACGCCTGGAGCAGGGGCGGGCCACGACACCCTCGGCGTCGGTGGTGGCGTCCCTGGCGCGCGCCCTCCAGCTGTCCACCGCCGAGCGGGACCACCTCTACCGACTGGCCCGGATCGTGCCGCCGGCGGACGGCACGATCTGCGACCATCTCCCGCCCGGCATGCAACGAGTGCTCGTCCGCCTCGGCGACGTACCGGTTGCCGTGTTCGCTGCGGACTGGCAACTGGTGTGGTGGAACCATGGGTGGGCCGCCCTGCTGGGCGACCCCTTGGTCTCGCCGCCGCGGATGCGCAACTTCGCTCGCGACAGGTTCCCGGTGGACGTCGATCACACCTCCCTCGCGCTGTGGCCGGTCACCGACGCGGACCCCGACATCACCGACGCCGCCCTCGTCTCCGACCTCCGGCGCGCCACCGGCCGCTTCCCCCGGGACAGGCGCCTGGCCGCGCTGGTCCGCGACCTGAACGCAGGCAACGAGAGGTTCGCCGAGCTGTGGGCGACGGGAGAGGTGGCCGCGAACCGCGAGGTCCACAAGACGGTTGACCACCCGGCGGTGGGCCCGGTCACGGTGGACTGCGATGTTCTGACCGACGGCGACACCGAGCTCAAGATTGTCATCATGACCGCCGCGCCGGGCAGTGAGGACGAGACCAAACTCCGCATGTACCTGGACGGGCAGGATGTCCCCGACCCGTACGACGGCGCCGGCGACGCCTTCGCCGAGGTCGTCGAGGTCGCCGCGCTCGTCGAAGCTGGAGGCGACCGGCACCTCTGGACTCCCGGCAGAAGTCAGCCGGATGCGGCGGAGAGGATCACGTCCACCAGCCTTTCGGCCGCGTCCGGCCGACCGTATGCACGGGCCCGATCGGCCATCGCGGCCCGCCGCGACGGATCGGCCAGCAGCGGCTCCAGGGCCCCGGCCAGTGCCTGCCCGGTGACCTCGTCGAGCAGCGCCACCGCGGCGCCCGCCTCGTGCAGGTGCCGGGCGTTGTACATCTGCTCGTTGCCCGCCGACGTGGCCAGCGGGATGAACACGGCGGCCTTGCCCAGCGCGGTCAGCTCGGCGAGCGTGCCCGCCCCGCTGCGCGAGATCACGACGTCCGCGAGCGCCAGGACGTCGGGCAGCTCCCCGCCGACGAACCCGGTCAGGTGATACCGGCCCGCCAACTCCGCCGGAAGCAGCGCCGTCTGCCGGCGCAGGATCTCGACATGGGCGGGCCCGCACTGATGGATGACGTTCGCATACCTCAGCAGCCACGGCAGCACCTCGGCCACGACCTCGTTGATCTGCTGAGAGCCCTGCGCACCGCCGGTGACGTACACCGTGGGCCGCCGGCCGTCGAACCCGCTCAGGCCCAGTGCCTCGATCGCCTTCTCCCCGTGCCCGGACAGCACTTGAGGCCGTACCGGATTCCCGGTGACCACGGCGATCTCGCGGGAGGACTCGGGCAGCAGCGCCAGCGTCGACTCCGAGGACACCGCGATCCGTGTCGCCGATCCGGCGAGCTTGCGGTTGGCCAGCCCCAGCCGCACTGTCTGCTCGTGCAGTACCAGTGGTCGCCGGCACATGCGTGCCGCGAGCCCGGCCGGAACGGCCACATAGCCGCCGGTCGCCAGCACCACGTCCGGCCGGAAGTCCGAGATCACCTTGCGGGCCTGCGCCACGCCCAGCGGCACCCGGGCCATGTCCCGCACGTTGGCGGCCGACAGCATCTTCAGAGGGTTCGCCGACCGCCGGATCTTGCCCGTGGCGACCGTCGTGAACGCGATCCCCTCGGCAGGAGCGACCCGTGCCTCCAAGCCGGTCTCGGTACCGATCCACAGCACCTCAAGTGCCCGGCCGGACGCCGCCAGCCGGTCCTGCAGCGCGCGAACGGCCGTCAGGGCGGGGTAGGTGTGTCCCCCGGTCCCGCCGCCCGTCACAACCAACTTGAAGACACCAGAGGTCGCGGAGTCATGAGCACTGTTCACCAAGAGGGGTCCCATCTGGCCCGTACGGACGTCGCCCGTACCGTAGCGGACCGTGAGAGGCGTCACCGCCGGCTGGTACGGCCGGCAGCGGCGCGAACCGGGGGCGAGGCCGGCGGCGACCGCCGTGCCTGCGAGGGGCCGACGCGCTTGCAGAGATCAGTAGCACCGAACGCCGACGAAACGAGGGAGCGATCCGGGCAGCCATGGACCGTCTCCGTCGCGGGGAACTCCCGCCCGGCGGCCGATGCGACCTCAAGACGCTGGCCGCGGAGACCGGGATCAACCGCGCCGGGTTCCATCCCCTCCGGGAACCCATCGCCCGCCAAACGCAACGCTCGAGAACCTGACCGAGTTCAAGATCCTCGCGCTGTCCCGCATCGCCGCGCCCAGCACGAGGAGATCACCCGGCCGCGCAGCCCTCACCCCGCCACCGGTACGCCATCCGCGGCCGCCTCACGGCCGTTTCCGGCGGCGGTCAGACCACCGCGGCCGTGCCCCGTACAGCCCCATGAAGCCGTGGCGAGCTGCTGGCGCTGGTGCTCTCGCGCTTGGCAGTCAGGATGGCTGGACTTGGTCGATGAGGGCGAGGGCTTGAGTGGGGTCCGGGCTCACGAGGCGTTCCAGACCGGCTGTCGTGATTTTCGCCCATCTGCCGGCCCGTGCCCACATCTGTTCCTCGAAGGCGCGGACGGCCTCGTCCAGATCTTCAGGACCGGGAGCGGCGGCGATGGACTCGGCGAGTTCGGCGCCTTCCAGCATCGCGAGGTTCGCGCCCGCCCCCAACGTCGGCACCGGACTTCAGCGGATGATCGAGGTCAGCACGTCCACACCCAGATGCATGAGGCGGTCGGTGTCCAACCGGTGGTAGATCTGTCGGCCGTCCCTGCGGGAGGTCAGCAGGCCCACCTCGCGCAGCCGTCCGAGGTGGCGCGAGACCTGGGGCAGGGTCATCCCCGTCCGTACGGCCAGGTCGGATGTGGTGATCGGTTCGTTCACCAGGTGCCGGCAGAGCGACAGTCGCGCGGGGTCGGACAGGATCGCCAGTCTGAGCCGTACCTGAGCCAGCGTGGCCCGTTCCACTTGAGCCGTGTTCTCGACGGGGAAGTGCACGACGAGCGGGTAGGGCGGGTCGTCCTTGACGATCAGATGCGGTCGGGAGTGCGCGGACGGTACGAGCAGGCAGCGACGGCCGCGCAGGTCGGCCCGCAGCGACTGCAGCTTGTCGTACACGACGGCCGACGGGTTGTTGCGGACGACGGCGTTCGGGCTGAGCGAGGCCAGCGCCTCGGGGAGCGGCAGCGCCTGGACCCGGGCCCGCAGGCGGGTGCACTCGCTCTCCAGCCGGTGCTGTACCCGCGCCCATTCGGCGTCGAAGAACTCGGTGGCACAGCGCCGCAGCAGCTCCAGCAGTCCCGTCCGCATCCGCTCCGGGGCCTGGAGCAGGCTGCGGGCCAACTCGCCGCGGCTGAAGGAGCGCCGTTCGCTGGAGACCGTGTAGGCGTCGCGGACCGCCTCGTCGGTGAGCAGGTCGCGGGTGTCGAAGACGCCGCCGTGCACACTCGGCGCGACGCCCAGCACGAAGTCGTCCAGGGGGAGCGCCTCCAGACGGTCGAGTTCCTGTTCCAGCGTCCGTCCCAGGGGCGGTTCCAGCGGCATCAGCAGACGGCAGCGCCGCCGGGTCCACAGGGGCGCGTAGACCGCGATCAGGCTCTGGGACTCGGGAGACAGGTCGGTGCGTACGCGTTCCAGCCACGGGCGTACGTCGAGGTGGTGCTCGGGCTCGGCGATCGAGTGGAGGCATGCCATCAGCTCGGCCAGCGGTGAGACACCGACGGCCACGTCCGCCGGAACCGCGCCCTGCAAGGTGATGACCACGGCCATGCGGCGCAGCGTACAGCGGATGATTGCCGCGTGTGCGGTAAGCGTCGCCGCCGACGTCGGCCGGCCGACCTAGGCTGCGTCCAATTCCCGCCGCTCAGAGCAGTCGTCGATTCCGCTCCGAGCAGTCCGAGCAGCGAGAGGCTCCGGCCGATGCACCTGTTTCTGCAGACGTTCTTCAACCCCGACGAACTACTCAAGGCGTTCCCCGTCCTGCTGACCGAGGGCCTGCGCAACACCCTGCTGATCGCCGGGCTGGCGATCGTCTTCGGTGTCGTGCTCGGCGTGCTGCTCGCGATGCTGCTGCTGTCGCACCGCCGGTGGGTGCGGCTCCCCGCAAGGATCTACGTCGACGTGTTCCGGGGTCTGCCCGCGATCGTGACCGTCAGCCTGGTCGGCCTGGGCCTGCCGTCGGCGGGGATCCGGCCGTTCGGCCGGGATCCGCTCGGGTACGCGGTCCTCGCCATCGGTCTCATATCGGCGGCCTACCTGGCGGAGATCTTCCGGTCCGGCATCCAGGCCGTTCCGGCCGGGCAGCTCAGCGCGGCCCGCAGCCTGGGCATGTCCTATCTGACCGCGATGCGGGTGATCGTCGTCCCGCAGGGTGTACGGAACGTGCTGCCCGCGCTGGCCGGCCAGTTCATCATCGACATCAAGGAGAGCGCGCTGGTGTATCTGCTCGGGCTCGGCCTCGGGCAGCGCGAGCTCTACTTCATCGCGCAGGAGCGGCAGGCGGCGACGTACAACTCCTCCGCGCTCGTGGCCGCCGGTGCCTGCTATCTGATGCTCACGATCCCGCTCACCTTCTTGGTCAACCGGCTCGACCTGCGCCTGCGCACCGGCGGGCGGAAGACGAACAAACCCGCGGCCACCCCGGCCGTGGGCATGCCCGCCCCGTCCGTGATGGAGGTCTGAGCCATGGCCAAGACGCTGTCCGAGAAGCACTCCGCCGCCGACCAGGCGGGGCCGGTCACTGCGGCGGCGGTCGCCGTGCGCGACCTGCACAAGCGCTATGGCGAGGTGGAGGTCCTGCGTGGTGTGGATCTCGATGTCGCAGCGGGCGAGACCGTGTGTGTCATCGGCCGGTCCGGTTCGGGCAAGTCCACGCTCCTCAAGTGCATGAACCTGCTGGAGCCGCCGACGGCGGGCGAGATCCGCCTGGGCGGCGACCTGATCACCGGTCCCGGTGTGGACGTCGACGCGGTCCGCACCCGGGTGGGCATGGTCTTCCAGCACTTCAACCTGTTCCCGCACCTGAGCGTCCTGCACAACGTGACCGTGGCCCTCCGCAAGGTCCGCGGGATGGGCAGGGAGGCGGCCGAGGCCGCCGCCATGACCCAGCTGGAGCGGCTCGGCCTCGCGGGCCTGGCCCACTCCCGGCCGAGTCGGCTCTCGGGCGGTCAGCAGCAGCGGGTGGCGATCGCCCGCGCACTGGCGATGGAGCCCGAGGTCATGCTGTTCGACGAGGCCACCTCCGCGCTGGACCCCGAACTCGTCAAGGACGTGCTCGACGTCATGCGGCTGCTCGCCACGTCCGGCATGACGATGATCGCCGTCACCCACGAGATCGGCTTCGCCCGTGAGGTCGCGGACCGAGTGATCTTCATGGACGAGGGCCGCATCGCCGAGTCGGGCCCCGCCCGCCAGACCCTGGAAGACCCCGCGACGGCCCGCCTGCGCGAGTTCCTCGCCCGCGTCCTCTGAAGCGCCGCTTCTCCGAGCCCGCCCCTCCGTACCACCCCCGGTATCGCCCACCCCTCCCCAAGGAGACCCTTCCATGTCCATATCGTCCCGTAATGTTCTTGATCGTCGCAGACTGCTCGCCCTCGCCGCCCTCTCCGGTCTCGTGCTCCCGCTCGCCGGCTGCGGGGGCAGCGGCAGCGCGGATACCGGCAAGGCGTCGAACCCGTACGGTCTGATCGAGGCCGGCACCATCAGATCCGCCACCCAGACCGGCCAGCCCCCCTTCGCCTACGCCGAGGACTCGGGCAAGCCCGCCGGTTTCATCGTCGACGTGACCGACGAGGCCGCGAAGCGTCTCGGACTCAAGGTCGACTACAAGTCGACGTCCGTCACCGGATCGCTGGCCGGCCTGACCGCCGGTCAGTACGACCTGGCCTCCTCCGGGCTCGGGGTCACCGCCGAGCGGCAGAAGAGCGTCGACTTCACCAAGCCGCTGTTCTGGAGCACCGTGGCCGTCCTGACGACCTCGAAGAGCAAGATCTCCACCTTCGACGGCTTCAACGGCAAGCGCGTGGGCGTGGTGACCGGATCCTCGCAGGAGGCTCAACTGCCCACGCGGATACCCAAGGCGCAGCCGGTCCGCTTCCAGGCCCAGAACGCGGCCGTGAGCCAGCTGCTCAACGGCAGTATCGACGCCTTCCTGGTCGGGGGTCCGGATGCCACGGAGTTCATGAAGCAGTACAAGGGCCTGCGCCAGGCGGTGTCCGCGCCGGTGGACCACCCGACCTCGATGGCGGTGCCCAAGAACCACACCGCTTTCCTCAAGGCCCTCGACAAGGAGATCGGCGCCATGGTCGCGGACGGCACCTACGCCAAGCTGTACCGCAAGTACTTCACCACCCAGCCGCAGCCCGAACTCCTCGCCGCATGGCCCGCGTTGAAGTCCCAGTTCCCCGGAGCCAAGTGATGCCCGCAAGCGACGACGAGTGGCAGCGGGTGCCGCTGCCCGGCGGGCGGGCGTGCTGGCGGCGGGTGCTGCGGACGACGGTGCGGGACGGCGTGGTGCTCGTCGCGGACGTCTACGCCGACCGGCCCGACCCGGGACCGGGACCGGTCATCCTGGAGCGCACGCCGTACGGCCGCCGGGCCGCGCGCACGTCCGACGGCGCTCTCGGCGGCGAGAACCCGCCGGCGCCCGAGACCGTGGCCGAGGTGTTCACCCGGGGCGGGTACCGGGTTGTACGACAGGACTGCCGCGGCCGGGGCGACTCCGAGGGCACCTTCGTGAAGTACCTGAACGAGGCGACCGACGGCTACGACACCGTCGAGTGGATCGCCGAACAGCCCTGGTGCGACGGCCGGGTCGCGACCATGGGCGTCTCCTACTCCGCGCACGCCCAGGCCGCCCTCGCCTCCCTGGGCGCACCGCACCTGGCCGCGATGTTCCTCGACTCCGGCGGCTTCGCCAGCGCCTACGAGGCAGGCACCCGGATGGGCGGGGCGTTCGAACTCAAGCAGGCCACCTGGGCGTTCCACCGGGCCAAGGTGAGCGAGACGGTGCGCACCGATCCGGTCCTGCGCGCCTCGCTGGAGTCGGAGGACCTGAGCGCCTGGTTCACCCGCATGCCGTGGCGGCGCGGGGCGAGCCCGCTCCGCTTCGTCCCGGAGTACGAGGACTACCTCCTCGAACAGTGGGAGAACGGCGCCTTCGGCCCGTACTGGCAGCAGCCGGGCATCTACGCCCGTGGCTTCTACGACGACTTCCCGGACGTGCCGAGCCTGCACATGTCCAGCTGGTACGACCCCTACGTCCGCACCGCCACCGAGAACTTCCGCGAGCTCGGCCGGAAGAAGCACAGCCCGGCCTACCTGGTGCTCGGCCCGTGGACCCACGGCGGGCGCAGCCGCAGCTTCGCCGGCGACGTCGACTTCGGCCCGCAGGCCCGCCTGGACGGCAGCCTCGCCGAGCACTACGCCGTGATGCGGCTGAGCTGGTTCGACGCGCACCTCGGCCCGGACGGCATGGCGGAACCGCCGCCCCTCGTGCGGTACTTCCTCATGGGCGGCGGCTCCGGCCGACGCACCGCCGAGGGGCGGCTCGACCACGGCGGCCGCTGGCACACAGCAAGCTCCTGGCCGCCCGAGGAGAGCGCGAACCTCACCCTCGTCCTCGGCAGCGCGGGAACCCTTGCGACGGCTGCCGACACATGCGACGCCCAAGGCTCCTTCCTGGAATACGACTTCGACCCCCGCGACCCGGTGCCGACCCTCGGCGGCCAGGTCACCTCCGGTGAACCGGTGATGAGCGGCGGCGCCTTCCACCAGCACCCCGACGACCGGTTCTTCGGCGTGACCGAGCCGCACCTGCCCCTCGACAGCAGACCCGACGTGCTGGTCTTCCAGACCCCGCCACTCACCGAGGACCTGGCGGTCGCCGGACCGGTCAGTGTGCACCTCACCGTGTCGTCCACCGCCCGCGACACCGACTTCACGGTCAAGCTCATCGACGTCCACCCGCCGAGCGAGGACTATCCGCAGGGTTTCGCGATGAACCTCACCGACGGCATCCTGCGCTGCCGCTACCGCAACTCCTTCAGCGATCCGGAACTGATGATGCCTGGGGAGACGTACGAGATCACGGTGGAGGCGCCGGACACGGCGAACCTGTTCCTGGCCGGCCACCGGCTGCGCCTCGACGTCAGCTCCAGCAACTTCCCCCGCTTCGACGTCAATTCCAACACCGGAGGCCCGGAAGTGGGCGAGCGGCGCAAGGCCGTCGCCACCAACCGCGTCCACACGGGCGGCCGTTCCTGGCTGACCCTGTCCGTGCTCCGCCCGAAGCCCGAAGGACGCCCCGCATGACCGACGGAAAGCTGTCACCCTCCTGGCGCCAGGCCAATGTGCGCGACGGCTTCACCCTGGCCGCCGTCGGCGACTTGGTCGTGGACGACGCGCTCGCCGCGCTCCTGGAAGCCCGCTCGCCCCGCTTGCTGGAACTGCTGCGGTCGGCGGACGTGACCTTCGGCAACTTCGAGAGCACGGCCGTCGACCTGACGGAGTTCGACGGCTGGCCCGAAGCCGAGTCCGGCGGATCGTGGCTGATCAGCACCTCGCGGGTGCCCGCGGATCTCCGCCGGATCGGATTCGACCTGATGGCCAGGGCCAACAACCACACCACCGACTGGGGCGTGGCCGGCATGCGGTCCACCGACCGGCTGCTCACCGAGGCGGGCATCGTCCACGCCGGTACCGGCGACACCCTCGCCGACGCGCGTTCACCACGCTTCCTCACCACCCCCGCCGGCCGTGTCTCCCTGGTCTCCGTCGCCTCCCGCTTCGAGCCCATGTCCCGCGCCGCCGACCCCCTCGGCCGGGTCCCCGGCCGCCCCGGCGTCAACGCCCTGCGCACCACCCGTCATGTGCTCGTCCCGACCCAGCGCCTGCGCGAACTCACCCTGATCCGCGACGCGTTGCCACCCGGCTCGGTCCGCGCCTCCGTCCTCGAAGCCGACCGCAGAGACGGCACCGTCACCCTCTTCGGCACCCGGTACGCCGCGAAACCCGGTCCCGAGCCCCACACCGACGCCGTGGAGTTCCGCTTCTCCGTGCACGCGTCGGACCGCCACCAGGTGCTGCACACCGTCCGACAGGCCAAACAGACCTCCGACTTCACCATCGCCACGATGCACACCCACGAGCCGGGCAACTACAGCCAGGAGCCCCCCGACTTCCTACCGCCCATCGCCCGCGAGGCGATCGACAACGGCGCCGACGCGTTCCTCGGCCACGGCCCCCACCAGCTCCGCGGCATCGAGGTGTACCGGGGCCGCCCGATCTTCTACTCCCTCGGCAACTTCGTCTTCATGGAGAACACCCAGCAGCCACTGACCCAGGGCGCCTACGACAAGGACGGCAGCCGCGAGCACGAGACCGAGGCCGAGTTCCTGGAACGCAAACGGGTCCACGGTGTCTTCGGCGAGCAGATCTGGTACGAGTCCGTGGTCGCGGTCAGCCGCTTCGATGGCGACGGCGCCCTCCGGGCCGTGGAACTGCATCCCATCGAACTGCACTGGGACGGCCCGCGCGATGCCGACCGCGGTATCCCCCGACTCGCCGACCCACCCACCGCGGAGCGCATCCTGCGACGCCTGCAACGACTCTCCGAACCGTTCGGCACGGAGATCGCCATCCGGGAAGGCGTCGGCCACCTCAGCCTCTGATCCGCCGATGTGCGGGCGCGACCGACGGCAGGCCGGCGAGAGTCACACAGCCTGGGTACGACCCGAACGCGGAGGTCTTCTCGTACAGGTCCAGAACGCGCTGGGCTTTGGCGCGGAAGTCGGGGTCGGTGATGAAGATCCAGGAGCGGTGCCGCCAGGGTTTGAATGCGTCCTCGGCGAGCCGGCGGCGCACGGGGGAGGCGGAGATGGCGCCAGTGATGCCACGCGTGGTGACTTCGGTGGCCGACCCCGGACACGACCAGCGCGCCGGCGGCACCGGTGCGCGTATCCGCAGCCGGTGCTCGGTCTTGTGGCCGTAGGCCCTCTTCTCCAGCCGCTCGCGTTCGGCGGCGCGCAGAGATATTGGGTGGGCGGCGGCAACAGGCAAGAGCCGGCAGGCCGATCGGGAGAAGTGGATCAGCAGGCCAACCCCTGACCTGACCCACCCATCTGCGGTTAGATACCGAGACCGCCCACGACGTGCGTCTCCTGACGGGTGAACTCGCCTGTCAGCAGCGGCATGACCTTGCTGATGGCAGCCTTCGCCTCGGGCAACTGCAACGAGGCATCGTGATGCTCCTTGCTCACCCACACCTCGCTCACCCACACGGTGTCTTCGTCGGTGGCCGATTCGGTCACGACATAGAGATCACATCCCGCTTTGCGTAGACCGTCCGCGCCGGCGACCAGTACTGCGACCACCTCTGCTCGGTGACCGGGTTTGACTTTCATCGAACCGATGTAGCCGTAGCGCATGACTCTCCTCTTGATCACTAATCCGCACAGCCGCGCCTCAATGTCCCCGGAGCCAACCCTCTCCGCTGAATTATGCGGAACGCAGGTCATGGATGACGACGCCACACAGCAGGCCACGAGGCCCGTGCTGATGGCCCATCGGGCCGCACGCGACGAGGGCGACCATCAATTCTGCATGAAATATGAGACGCATGTTCCGTCATCCATTCACGCCCGGGATGAATGCATACCGATTTCTCCTATATATTAAAACGCGCATCGCATCAGCAGGAAGCCGCTTGCCAGTCGACAAGGAAATCATCTTTTCGAGGCGTCTGTGCGGAGTCTTCCCATTTCTCTTTGGGATGACGTGTGAGCCCTGCTCGGCGTTTTGAAGAACTGTTGCCTCGGCAGGCGTGGATGCTGCCACCATGAGCGTTTCGAAGCTCGCTGTTTATGCGAGAACCGTCGCAGCTGTGTCTGTGCTGGGTGTGCTGGCCGCGCCCAATTCCGCACATGCTGTCGCCACCCCGGTGGTGCCACCGCCCGTCAGCGGCCCGAACAGTGTGAGCAGCAGTCCTCACGACAAAACCGTGTACAACGGCCGCAGCCCCGTACGCGGACTCAAGAGGGCCCCTGCAGGCGTCTTCCTCATCGACGCGACCGCGTCCGCCGGCAGCACCGGCGGTGGTGAGCCCGGCCTCGCGGTTAATCCGGCCAACCCCAACCAGGTGGCCATCACCAGATTCGGTGGCAGCACCTGGAACGCCCCCGCGAGTCTGCTGTACTCCACGAACGGAGGGCAGAACTGGGCGGACGAGGCGAGTGTCCCGCCGCCTCCGGGCGTGCCGGGCACAGCCGGGTGCCCCTGCGACCAGACCATCGACTACGGGCGCGACGGCAGGCTCTACGGGACCTTCCTGACCTTCACCCCTGGGACCCCGCCGTTGACACAGGTGGTGACGGGTTCGACCACCAATCCGGCCCAGGCTTCCTCCTGGCACTGGAACGGCAACCCCGCCCAGCTCACGAGCGGGAACCGCACCCAGGCCGACCAGCCGTGGCTGCTGATCAACCGCGACCCGAACACGGCGTCCCAGGACAACGCCTATGTCGCCTATGACGACTTCGGCGCCGCTCCGGACGCCCGCGTCGCCGTCTCCTACGGCGCCGACCCGGTCAACATCACCGCCGACCACAAGGCGGGCACCGAATTCCCCCTCGTGACCAACCCCGGCCTGCGGCTGGCGACCGACCACCGCAACGGCACGGTCTATGCCCTGTACCAGCAGTCGACAGGGAACATCGTCGCCCAGCCCAAGACCGTCACCTACAAGCTCAACCGCTCGACGGACGGCGGGGCCACCTGGTCGCTCAACGGCAGCGCCGACGGCCTCACCGTGGACACCGTCCCCAGCGACCAGGCCCCCGGGTACAAGTTCGCCACCAACAACGCCCTGCTCGGCGGCGTCGACCACGCTGCCGTCGACCCCTCGAACGGCGACGTCTACGTCGCGTACGGACAGGATGCGGGCGGGAACAACCAGATCAAGATCCGCCGGCTCACGCCCAACGGCTCGGGCGGCCTCACCGCCGGACCGGCCACCAACGTGTCGACCTCGACCAACGCCGCGCTTCCCTCGGTCGCTGTGCTGGCCGACGGCACGGTCGGCGTCCTGTACGACACCTACGACGGAACGACGGTAGGCGGCTTCCCCATCGTCTCGGCCCACCTCGCCCGCAGCACGGACCACGGTGCGACGTTCAGCGACGTGGTGCTTCAGACCTTCCAGACGCCTCAGAACAACGGAGACCCGAGGCAGCGCGTGCTCGGCGACTTCCACCAGCTCAAGGCCGTCGGCAACACGTTCCACGGTGTCTTCGCCGGTAACCTCAGCGGCGTCCCGGCCACCAATCCGCCGATCCACGCGCTCTACTTCAGAGCCGCGGACAAGAACCCTGCTGCGACAACCCTTTCCTCCTCGGTGAATCCCTCGCGCTACGGGCAGGCGGTGACCTTCACCGATACCGTCTGCCCCGCCGACCCGAGCATCAGCACGGCGACACCGACCGGGACGGTGACCTTCCGAGATGGCAACAACGTACTCGGCACGGGGACATTGTCACCAGGAGGTGGCACGTACTGCAGCCGGACGCACATCACCACACCGAGTCTGGCAGTAGGACCGCACACCATCACCGCCTCCTACTCCGGCGACGACAACTACCTCGCCGGCCCCCTCGAGCGCCTCGCTCAGAGAGTGAACAAGAGCGGCGTCACAACAGGGCTGGTCTCCTCGGCCAATCCCTCGATCTACGGGCACTCCGTGACCTTCACGGACACCGTCTGCCCCACCCATCCGACGGCGGCACCGACCGGAACGGTGACGTTCAAGGACGGCAAGAACGTACTCGGCACAAGGACACTGTCACCGGGTGGAGGCACGCACTGCAGCCGAACAAAGATCAGCACGTCGCGGCTGCAAGCGGCACGGCACACCATCACCGCCTTCTACTCCGGTGACGGCAACTACCTTGCCGGCCCCCTCGAGCGCCTCACCCAGAACGTGAAGTGCCCCGAGCACCACTCACGCGGTTCCCGCTCGTGGGGCGGGTCCTGCCGGAAGAAGTAGGTCCGGTTTCTTCGAACGGGTCCTGCCCAGCGCAGGAGCCGTGCCCGACCGCCGCCTCGTCAGAGGCGGCGGTCTGCCGTCCGACGGGCGACGGACCGGCACGGCCTGTGGGACTGACCGCCGAGGATATGTGGAGCTGGTTCTTTGAAGTCCCGGGCGTCCCGGTGCCCGCCGACGAGATGAGGGAACAGACCGACACCGCCGTCAGGCCGCGCTGCTGTGGCGCCGCGAGGTGCAGACGTCGAAGCTGCCCGTCGCCTTCGCGTCCCCAGCCGCCGCGAACACGATCGCGTTCATCCACTACTGGTAGGAGGCAGCCCCGTTGCACTCGAGAAGCTTCTAGAGGCGATCGTCCCCGAAGACATCCAAGCGTTCATCCGAGCGATCACCACACCGGAGGACTATGTCCTGACCCGCGAGTTGTTTGCCGAACGGAACATCGACAACGTCAAGTTCCGTACCAAGAGCGGCAAGCGGTGCGTCAACGCGGCGAAGTTCCGCGCGTGGGAGGCAGCGCCGACGCTCGCCGAGCGGCGTGCCGAGCAGGTCATCACGGCTCAATAGCCAGGCGTGTTCCGCTGATTGCACGATTCCGGCTTGTCTGTCTTCCGCTGCCCGATCGGGTACGGTCCGTGACCGAGATGGCTGCAAGAGCCGTGGCGCGGAGCGACCAGGGGCTGGCCTCCACCGTTTTCAACCAGACGGCACTCATCGCCTCCGACCTCGGCCTTCCGGATCTCGCCCGAGCGATGTGCCACCGTCACGCTGTGGCCTCCCTCAATGCTTGCCCGCTCCCAGCCATGGGCGCTATCCACGCGCTGGAGCCCCTGGTCAACCTCGCCCGCCTGCAGATCCGCGCCCGCCGAACCGACGAGGGACCTTCGAGGGCATCACCGTGTCGGCCGACCTCACTTGCACCGAGGACGACCAACGTGAGGTACGAGCATGGCTATGGCGCGTCGTCCTGGCCGACAGCACACGCAGCCTCACCACCACAGGGCGATGGTCCGAGGCGTTGGCCCACATCGAACAACACTGGGGCGTGGGCGCCAGGATGCTGGATGGTCGCCAAGTCGCCGTCATCGCGGCTCTCACCTCTGGCCAGACCAGCCACGCTCACGAAGCTCCTGGTCTCAGTGGGCGTTAAGTCCGATCTTCCTCGGTTCGTGATCGCTCGATCGAGGTACTGATCGCCGGGCAGGCCATCCGCTGGGCATGTGCATGCTGAGA